>NZ_HF986775.1:32406-87425 GCF_000431195.1 Prevotella sp. CAG:255
CGGTTGGCTATTGTATGGGGCAGCAGGTTGTTTTCAGTGATAAACTGGCTGTAGTCCTGACCTTCTACCGGAGTATACAGGTGGCTTCCGCTTCCGGGGCGTGTCTGCATTGTGTACACTTTGTATTCAGAGCCATACTGGTTGGTCTTGTCTGTGTTGATGCTCTTTGAGTAAGAGAATCTCAGCTTCAGTCCCTTCAGTATCTTGCTCCATCCGAAGTCGTAGTTGATGCTTCCCTGAATGTTGATGTTAGAGTTCATCGTGCGGCTGTAGTCGCCGTTGTTTCTCAGTTCAGAGAATGAGTAGTTCTGGTCATCGTCCACCTGAGTGTT
Organism: Prevotella sp. CAG:255; assembly: GCF_000431195.1. Taxonomy (NCBI): domain Bacteria; kingdom Pseudomonadati; phylum Bacteroidota; class Bacteroidia; order Bacteroidales; family Prevotellaceae; genus Prevotella; species Prevotella sp. CAG:255. The sequence goes on from NZ_HF986775.1 coordinate 32,739, forward strand.
GCTTATTCCGTATGCTGCGATTGGCAGGCCGTTTACATACTCCGGAATATAGCGCGGACGTGTGAGCAGGATGTTGTAGTCTTTTTCGTTAGAAGTACCGCCCACCTTGATGTAAGGTGTGTTCTTCTTACCGTAGTCGCCTGATACACTGAGGTTTGCACCCAGCCACTGGCTTACCTTAACGTCTACTCCTGCACGGTAGTTCCAGCGGTTGTAGTCAAGGTTGCCGAGGTTACCGTCCTGGTCGAAGTAAGAAAGACTTGCAAAATAGCTTGCACGGTCAGTTGCTCCGCTGAGGTTTACGTTATGCTTCATCGTAACGCCAGTCTCCCAGTATTTGTCCAGCAGGTCGTAGTTGAGGCCCTTCATGGCGTTGAGCTCGTCTGCCTGATAGAGGTCTGTAAGATGGTTGAGCGATGTGTTCTTCGGGTCGGCTGCTGCAACAGCGTTGTAGAGACGGCCATACTCGTATGCGCTCAGCATCTTGGGATGTGATACGGCGTCTGTGAAACCGAATGTACCGCTGTAAGAGATGCGCGGTGCGCCGAGCTTACCCTTCTTTGTGGTAACGAGGATAACACCGTTGGCCGCACGTGCACCGTAGACGGCTGCTGAAGCGTCCTTCAGCACAGAGATGCTCTCCACTTCTGCCGGGTCGAGGTTGTTGAATGCCTCTGCACCGAGGTTCTGTGTTGAGTTGCCCACCTTTACGTCGTTGGGATAGATGTATCCGTCGATGACGAACAGAGGCTGCTGTGCCACGCTACCTACGTCTCCGAGCGAGTTGGTGTCACGTATATACATTGTTGCGTTTTCGCCCGGGCGGGTGTCGCCGCCGCTTACGCTCAGACCGTTGACAAGTCCTGACAGACTGCTTGCCAGACCACCTGAGGTCATGTCCTGAATCTCGTCCATCGGAACAGTTGCAACAGAACCGGTCAGGTGAGCCTTCTTCTGCACACCGTAACCTACTACGACAACTTCTTCAAGATTCTGTGAGTCTTCCTGCATTTGTGTTCTTCCGCCGGGAGCAACGGTCTGTGTAAGATATCCGATGTAGGATATTGTCACCTTGCTGCCCTTGGGTGCAGAGATGGTGTAGTTACCATTTATGTCGGTTATCACACCGGTGCCCTCCTTGCCGCTTATGCGGACAGATGCGCCAATGATAGGGTCGCCGTTTTCGTCAACGACTGTACCCTTCACCGTCTGGCTTTGTGCCAGTGCCGGTGTGGCAGCACAAACCATGAGGCCGAAGCATAGAGCTTTTATGAATTTTCTTTTCATATCTTATGTTTTTCTTTTGTTATCGATTATTATTCTGCAGCCGGAAGCCAGCGCGGGTCGCCGGTTCTCTTAGACAGCTGTTCGCCTCCGTTGACAGTGAAGTCGCCGTTTGTCGGGTCTGCAAACTGCGGGTTGCTCTTTATTGCAGTGCCGCTCTTGTCGTAGTTCTCTTCATTGTCATAAGTGTCTGTGGCAGCATCCTGCAGATAAGTGTTGTTAAGGAATGTGTATGACGGGCTTGTGCTGAAGTTACCGCCGATGAAGCGGCGTGCTATTTCCTTGGCACAGTCAACGAATATTGTGTTTGTCAGTACAAATACTGATGTTGCCTTGCCGCTGAATCCGCTGTAGTTAGCCCACTGTCCTGATTTTGCGATGTTGTAGAATGTGCTGTTCTTGATGTTTACGCTGTTAGATGTGTATCCGGCACGGTCGCAGCGTCCTGAGTTGTTGTATTGTATGAAGTATTTTGCATCAGAGTCGCCGGCGTTCCAGAATGTAGAATTCTGTACGGTCAGATTGTTGATGAATCCTGACTTGAAGTAGATTATGGCATTGCTGTTTACGCCGCTTGATGCTGTAGATGTCAGTTTCACCACAGTGTTGTCAATGACACATGTCTCAATACAATATTTCACGTTGTTGTCGTGTATAAACTGGGCGTTCACTCCTTCAAAGTTACAGCTTGTGATATGCAGCGTACCCATTATGTTGTAGTAGTCGCCGCTGCCTGTTGCGCCTTTTATGCTCTCGTCAGGTGTCTCGCTCAGTCCTATTGCCTCGTTTGCAGATGCGCTGCAGTTAAAGTTGAGGCTCTTCAGTTTCAGAGGAGCTGATGTGCGTATTGTTCCTTGTTCACCATAAGTGATTGTAGGTCTCTTCTGGTCGTTTGTACAGCGCAGCTGTATCTTGTTTCCGCCAAAGTCAAGAATATTAGAAACTGTATACAGTCCGCCTTCCTCAAGGTCGTATACGAGTTCCTCTTCGTTGCCTTCAGGTATAGGGTTGTTCTGGAAGTATTCGCAGAGGTCGCTTCCTGAAGGAATTGTTGCAAATGCAACGGCAAAGGTGTTGAAAGTCTTGATTACAGGGTCGCAGCCTGTGTTGTTTCTTTCCTCGTTGCCGAGAACCTCCAGAGACAGTTCGTAGTTGTTGTCCTCAACACGTGCTACGGCGAATGAAGTGCCGTCGTAGACAGAGTCTATCAATACTTCTCCTGCAGTAGTGTTAGTCAGGATGGCATGATAGCCGCCTGCACCATAGACTACCGGCCAGCTGATGGTCTGTTGTGTTCCATCTGCGCTTGCCGTGATTTGGATGTCGTCTGTTGAAGGAGCCTCAAGCTGTGTGTTGTATACACCGCTGTCGAAGCTTTCTTCGTCGAAACCATCCTGCGCACATGAAGCAAAGAGCAGCACGCCTGCCGCAAGCGACATCAGGGCGTATGCCTTTCTTCGTAGTGAAAAATGATTTTTCTTCATAAGAATGTTTTTATTAATGTTATACAATATAATTAAATTTGTTTTTTCAAGTATGTCTTGCCCATGGCATCAGGGCATATTTTCTCCTTTACAATTCTTTGACGGATATAATAGAAAAATGTAACCAAAATATAATAAAAAATAAAAACAAAAGGTTGCATTAAACTATTTGTCGCTTTTGTCTCCGGTGTAAACTGCTGATTTATAACATGATACGTCTCGGATGGTGCATATTTGTCGCATGGCAGACATAGAAAATATATGTTTTTTTTATCCTTCATGTATTAGTTTTTCCGGTTGTGTTTTGATGTCCGCATTAGATATGGCATGCTTCTGCTTGTCCGTTTGCGCCAGTTTTGTGTGTCTGCGGGCATCTCGTCAAAAAGAACAACGGTATGGTGCAGCTGCCGGAGTGGCAAGTCATTAAGAAAAACTGTGATTAGCAGAGTCAGGATTAATCATATCCCCCAAAAGCAAATAATCCTCCTAATGACAGGCGTGCTGTCTTTAGGAAGATTATTTGTGCGTTATGTATAAAAGATGTTTATTGGTTTACGTACGATTCGTACACAATCGTCATCAGGCTTATTTTCTGATGAACTTCTTTCCGTTCTGAATCAGTATGCCCTTTGCATCCTTGCTTACGCGCTGTCCGGCAAGGTTGTATACAGGAGCATCAGCGTCAAATGTGTTGTTTGTTATGTCGTTGATGCCGCTTGTGCCGGCTTCAAATTCAACATCGCTTACACCAATCTGTGCGCTGTGCAGGAACACCATGTAGGTCTGGTCAGCCTTCATAGGTATGTTCAGCCATCCCCAGATTGCCTGGCTGCCGCCTTTTGCACCCCAGATGTACAGGTCGTCACCTTCTGTTCCCTTTGTAGGAATGCCCATGGTGTAAGCCTTTGTGCCGTCTTCGTTTGTCACGCCGTTCTCATATCCGTCCAGAGTATAGTCTACGTTAGGTGTCAGAGCCTTCTGTGTCTCCTTGTCTACAACGAAGAGCTTGCGGTTACCTTTGTTGATCCATACACCGAGTACGAGGGTTCCTTCAGCCTTAGCCTTGAACTCATAGTAGAGTCCTGACACGGGCAGACCCTTGCTTCCGTCCGGCTCGTAGTATTCGTATGCAGGACGGTATGTGCCTGTAGGCTGGCCGTCTGTAATCACTTCTTCTGCCAGAAGCTTAACGTAGGGGTTACCTGTTCCCTGTACGTAAGGAAACTCGATGTCGCCCTGGTTGCCGGTCTTCCATTCTATGGCATTCCATTCTGATACGTTTGCGTCTTTGTCTATTTCTTTAGGAGTAGTGCCGCCTACTGCTGTCATTGTTACATTTGTAAGATCTACGGTAACAACAGATTTGCCGTTCTGAGTGTCGATAACAGCATTCTGGAATTCTTCTGCCATTACTACGTTCTTGTCTGCATCATAAGTTGCGGCAGCATAATAATCCTGAGCGTTTGCGCTCATTGCTGCAAGTGCAACTGCTACTAAAGTAAAAATTTTTTTCATAAGCTAATTTTATTAAGTTAATAGATTTTCTGATGTTTTTCTCTTTAAACGATTACTGATTTGCTTTGTAATCAAAAGCAAAAATGCTATTAACTAAATTTAACCTTCGTGCGTCCCGATTATGCGAAACGCCTTTTGCGAAAATGGGCACAGGCGCTTTAACCCTAATCGGCTATCAGCGTTCAGAAACTAAAAGACGGGCTGAAAGCATGAAGACACAAAACAGATAAAACAATGTGCGGTCTAATGGCCAATTGTGCTTAAATGTCAATAAGCGCAGCTCAAATAACGTAGTGACTATCCGAATCTCGCAAATCATTACCCAAATTCATTTCGTCGTTTTTTTATTAGCGCTAAACTGGCGACCATTGTGATTCGGCAAAATTCTGATACAAAAAACTTATCTTAATAAACTCATCACTCGTCACAATAGCTTTTAATATGCTGATTTACAGCTTGTTAAGTTGTGATGAGTTGCTTTCCGTACTCATCACGCAACAGACCGTTTACCTCGGATGTGATGAGTTGGAAATGCAACTCGTCACACTCTAAAGCATTGACTACAAGGCCCTTATGCAGCTTTGTGATGAGTGATGAGTTTTTTCTTAAAATCTTTTTCATATCTCTTTTCCTTTTTGCGTCGTTACATGGCCATGCAGCTTGTAAAAGCTGTCCTTTTACATCGTAAAACACCACGTTTCATCATCTAAAAGCATACCTTTTCCAATGCCGTTTGCCGTCTTTTATGTCCAAACCAGTAATTAATATTCAGCAATGTTAATGCTTTATGTTATTGGTCAGCCTGTGCTTTTGCCTTATCTTAATAGTCTTTCCGTTTGCTTTTTCGCTGGCATAATGGGCTGTGTCAAGAAAAAACGTACGAAAAGACCTGCAAGGATGGCTGAGAGCATAAATCACCTTGTTTAATTAAAATCTATTTGCCTGACGACGAACTGTGGCAATATAATATAAGGTGTATGTATTGCCCGCATACTCTATGCGCCTCGGATATGCGCCGTAGGATGCGAAGTCACTTATCTTTGATACGATGCGCTGTGAGCCTATATAGATGTGCTTGGTGTAGCGTCTGAATCATACCTATACAGGTTTTACAGCTGAAGCCGTTAATGTCTAATATGTAATCAACTACTACTAAGTCTTTTTCTTATTACTGTAAACAACCATATACACGAGCATAAATATAGAATGAAACAAGCTACTACCTGTCTTACCGCTAGCCCACTTTCTTCATAAACTTCATCTCTTTCTTTGTCATAAAAGAATTGTATTTTTTGTGGATCAAACTGTATGCATTTATCTCTGACAACTTCTACATAATATTGCTTTCCTTTGAACTCTATGAGTATGTTTGATCCACTTTTACGATAGCAATTAACTTCCAGTACCGAATAATTTTGTATTGGTTCCTCACTATTGATTATCGTTTGTCTATGGTCGTATATGAGCCAAATATAGATAGCAAATGCTAATGCGCCGATATTTATCAATATGACACTTATAAGTTCCTTATTTGTAACACTTTTCATTTCCTTATTTTTATGAGTAAATCACGACATCCAATAAAGATGTCGTGATTTATTTTGTTATTCAACTCTATCTGAAGCACCTTTTGAAACTGTTTTCTTTGCAGTTTCATTTCCAATATCTAACCCTTTAATTATTCCGTAAAATTGCTTTGCACTGTTAAGATCTTCTTGAGCCTTATGTATCAACTTTGCATTAGGATGCCTTCTATTACTTAAGTCCGCTAACCTTTTTTCAGCAGCATTTACAGCATCTGTAGCTTCTCCTAAGGCTTTCTTTACATATTTCTCACCAATTAACTTACCCATGCCGACCTCTGTTAGCGCTCCTACTAACATAGATGAGATACTTATTTTTCCAGTTTCTATATATTGACTGAGGGCTTCTTCCACCATATCTATGCCATTTTCAAGAAGTTTCGTTACGATTTTTCTATTTGTAGGTTTAGCTATCCAATTGGTCATTCTTGATATGCCATTGTCTATAACGCCTGAAGCAGCTCCAAATCCAGCACTTAACGCAATGTTTATCCAATCACCCGAATCTAATTCTTTGTTTGCTTCCTTAAAGGTCTTGTTCTTAAATAACATCTTAGAACCGACTATAGAAGCATACTCTGTGAATCCTCCAATAAATCCTCCAAAGAGTGCACCACTAAAACCTTGTTTCCCATTAGGATCTATATAGACGGTACTTCTATTATAACAATATACATAAGGATTTAGATTTGCATAATTATATATACCTCCATTATGCTGGCCATCTAAAAAATTCTCACTATTCAGTGGGTCATAATTAGAGATAGGGTCTACGCTCATCCACAAACTCAGTCTCGGGTCATAATACCTTGCACCGTAGTAATACAATCCAGTCTCCTCATCAAACTCCTTCGCGTTGAAGAGGTAAGGCGTATTCCAGATGTTGTTCCGCTCTTCAATGAACACTTCGCCGAACGGCACGTACTCTATGTGCTGTACCACTTCACCGTCCAGATTGGTGATGTAGCTGCTGCTGCCCAGGTGGTCGGGATGGTAGTAGAACTGCAGGTCCTCGTAGGCGTCGCCTTCTTGGAAGTTGTCCTCCAGTGCGTTGGCCTGAGCCATGGTAGCTTCAATCGTACCATCGTCACAGCAGAAGCCCTCGCCGTCCACATAGTCGTCATTGTCCGTTCCGTTGTACGGCACCCCAAATGTAGCATAATTTTCTTTGATTGCCTGCAGTTGTTGACTATATTTAACATCATAGTCCACATTTACCGCGTCAGCCTCGCTGCCGGCATATTGTATGCGCCTCGGATCTGCGCCGTAGGATGCGAAGTCACCTATCTTGGATACGATGCGCTGTGAGCCTATATAGATGTGCTTGGTGTAGCGTCCGCCTTGGTTTGCCACGAGATAAGGGCTCACGTAGAGTGAGAACTTGGCCGTGTTGGTGCGTCCGCCGGCAAACTCTGAGTTCACATACACCTGCTCGCTCTCTCCGCTGGTCTTCACTGTGCGCTCGCCGTCAGCGTCATACCAGTAGTTGGTCACGAATCCGTCGTCGTCAGAGGCCAGCAGACGGTTCTCTTCGTCCCATTTCAGCTTGCGCTCATGGGTTTTCTCGTCTGTTGTTCCATCTTTCTTCGTGCGTCCCGTGTTGACGTACACGAGGTTTCCGTTCGCGTCATACTCGTAGGCGTGGCTGTTGCGTGTCTTCCGGCTCTCGTCCGGAGTGGTTTCCGTGCGGTAGTTCACGTCACTGACGTTGTCAAGCTGGAATTTCTTTCCATCTTCCTGTCCGTAGGTGTACGTCAGGTCATAACCCACGTTCAGTGTGCCGTCAAACTGCAGGTTGCCCTGTGTAAGGTGCTGGCTCTTCGAGGTGATGCGGTGCATGTTGTCGTAGCCCATTGCCAGCGTGTAACTTGCCGTCTTGCTGTCTGCCCCCGTGTAGGTTCCGGTTGCGCCTGTCAGACGATAGAGTGCGTCGTAGGTGTAGCTGTGGCTCATCTGTCCGCCGGCCTTGCCGCTCTGTGGCAGGGCAGCTCCGTTTGCCACGCTCAGCACGTTGCTCACTGCGTCATACGTGTAGGCGTTGTCCATGATGGTATTTCCTCCGGCATTCACTTTCAGGTTCTGCAGTCTGCGACGCTGCGGGTCGTAGGTGTAGAATGTCTCCGCTCCGTTGCAGTACTTCATGTACGTTCGCTGGCCGAATTTGTCATATCCTATGCGGTTCACATAGTCATATCCGTACGATTTTTCTCCGTGTACGTTCGTAAGCTGTCCGCCCAGGTCATACGTGTAGGTCACTTTCTCTTCGTCCGGGTAGATCATCTCCAGCAGTCGGTTGTGGCTGTCGTAGGTCCACTGGGTCACGTAGGTGGCGATGGCCTGGTTAGGCACGATCAGCGTACGTCGGGTCTTGGTCACTTCGCCCATCTTGCCGTAGAAGTATTCTATGGCGCCTGTTCCGTCCTCGCGCAGCATCAGCCTGCCGATGCGGTTCTGAGAGGCGTTGCGCTCGCCGTAGTAGTACCTTACGTTGTTCTCCGGGTGGTCGGGGTAGTTGATGTAATATGCAAGTTCGTTTCATGTCAAAAATTTTATGACATTTAAGAGACAGTTTTGGGTGCTGCAAAAGGTGGCAAATTGACATACGAAAAGCCATCAAATACAAGCTTTTTGGTTGTCTCTCTCTCTTTATATATAATTGATATTTATTATTTTTTTGAAAAAGTCAATAATTCTATTTGTATAAATTTATAATTTTTTTTGTAACACCATCGATGTCGTGCGCAATTAATTTATCATCTCCAGTAATACCCATTTTTTTTGTTATCTTAATAAGATATTTTTTTATTTCATACTCATTATTACCCAATAATTTAAGATGAGGTACATAACTGACATATTCGTATTCTGAGATATATTGGGGGACGGATAGTGGATTCCAATCCGCCAAAATTTTATTAATTTCTTTTTCTAACATATTCAACATCAATTATTAAATGGCTTAAAAGTTCCTTTAGGAGATGATGCTGAGGCAGGTGCATCACTAGTCAGCATCGGTTACGCGTACAAGCCGCTGTATGCCGTCGTATTCGAACGTAGTGGTTATGGCTCCGTCCGGACCGCTTTCCTGTATGCTCTTCAGCGTCTTTCCGCTGCCGCTCGTATGAGTTTTATCCAGAACTCGCGTATATATATTCATGGGTGATACTGGTAACACGTTCCATAACGTCATACTTGAATAATAGAGAATCACAATTTAAGAAGTTGTATAATTGCACTGTTATAATCCCAAATATCGAAATAAGTTTTTATTTCAGTATCTGGAAATACGCCTTTTTGTGTATACACATATGGTGTAATAATTATTTTATTTTCAGTTAAGGATAAACTGATTGTTTTATACATTTTATACAATGTCTTCCAACTTTTAATGTGCAATTCTTTTAGGACATTTTTTTGTATCCCATTTGTAATTTGTATCCCTGAATTACTATATTGTAAAGCTTCATTAATTATATTCTCAATATTATGAATTTCACAATTCGATGTAATAAAGCAAGGTGTATGCGCAACCCATAATCCTATTTCATTTTTCGATTCTGGATAAACAATAAACTCTGTTGCCGATTTACATATTGTTATTTGTTTATTTATAGCCATATATAATTTTATAATTGATTAAATTGTTATTTGCCATAAGTTTATACTCAATGGCAAATAACAATTCTTTGATATTTACTTAATAACTTGTATATTTACTTCTACTCCGTTAGATTTTCCATATTTAGTAGCTTCTTGTAAAACTTTTACTTGTGATGGAGAAGCACCCCTTGGAATAGCTATGTCCAAAGTTCTTTTTGTTATATCTTCTTCTGAGATGACAACCCCATTCCAACGTTGTCCTTTGAATTTTGCTACTTTATCGATATACCTTTTTAAGGTAGAAAATAAAACTTTTCCATTTTGATAACTCTTTGCATTAAGGTCTATACTTTTTATGCTCGTTGCAACACCATTCAGGAATTTATCTATTACCGGGAAATTTCCTTTCAAGTTTTTTCCTAATTGTTCCTCAATTATTAAACCACGTTCAAGCCACGGTAAAGACCAGACACTTTTACTGCTTGCTTTAAAAGCAGCAAGAATAGTCTTTCCCTTTCTTCCTACTATAGACAAAGAGATAATTGTTGCCCCTTGATAAATCAGCTCATTATTGAATGATTCTTCTGCATGGCTATAGGCTTTTTTTCTATGAAACTATTTTTCCCAAAAATAAAATTTCCAATAGAAGAAAAAATATTACTTGTATACTTATGATAATATTTTCCTCTAATTTCTTCTAAGATTTGATATCGAGATACACCTGATGGTATTAAATTACCAGCATAATCAAATCCAGGCACATAATTAGCCATAGACCAAACATAAAAATTTTGGTCATTGACAAACCAATCATTCCCATCAGGGTCGATATATTTTATAGGATTGTTATTTGAATAACAATAGCTACTGATATTTGGATATTTTTCTTCCAATGGATCTGTTGACATCCACAAGCTCAACCAAGAATCATAGTATCTCGCACCATAGTAATACAGTCCCGTCTCCTCATCAAACTCCTTCGCGTTAAAGAGGTAAGGCGTATTCCAAATGTTGTTCCGCTCTTCAATGAACACTTCGCCGAACGGCACGTACTCTATGTGCTGTACCACTTCACCGTCCAGATTGGTGATGTAGCTGCTGCTGCCCAGATGGTCTGCATGGTAGTAGAACTGCAGGTTCTCGTAGGCGTCGCCTTCCTGGAAGTTGTCCTCCGGTGCGTTGGCCTGAGCCATGGCAGCTTCCATCGTGCCGTCGTCACAGCAGAATCCTTCACCGTCCACATAGTCGTCATTGTCCGTTCCGTTGTACGGCACCCCAAATGTAGCATAATTTTCTTTGATTGCCTGCAGTTGTTGACTATATTTAACATCATAGTCCACATTTACCGCGTCGGCCCGCGCACGCCTGTAATACGGCCCATTCTGTCGATGTTGGTCACGACCGTGCCGTTGCCCAGCCGCTGCGTTATCTGCGTAAGGTGGTCGGGATCGTTGGTGTCGTATACAGGTCGTTTCATGTCAAAAATTTTATGGCATCTTAGAGGCGGTCTTTTTAGCTGCAAAAGACGACAAATTGAAGCTTAAAAAGTCATCGAATGCAAGCTATTTGACCGTCTCTTTTTATTGCTATCTGATATAACTGTTATTTATTATCCATTCATAAGAAACTTCAATGACACTTTTTGTATAAATTTATTTTTTCCACAACGACACCTATGTCGCATATACTACTTTCAGTAAAAAAACATTTTATATATTACCAATGCTTACGAGCAAACTCAAAAAAAATTATAACTTTTTTGTCTATAGATTCAAAATCTATACCGTTTTTGTTTAAATAATAATAAATTATTTCATTATTTAAACGCTCGCGAATTTGTCTTTTTTTATAAAAGTTTACATTTTCAAAAGGTAAGGCATATCCCTTTTCATAGAATATCCATTTATCCTCCTTATACACTTGAATCAATCTTTCATTTTCACTTTGATTCAAATAATAAAACATATATTTAGGATATGTTAAATTATTTGACATAGCACACATTATCAAGCTACATCCTAATTTTATTTGGATCTGCTTACAAAGATTTATTAATCCATCTTCATAGTTTGAAATAAAAAAGATTTTATCTTTATAAAGTTCATTTTTCCAACAACAAAATCTTGGTAAATGTTTTCCCCCACTTGGAGGATTGATGAATTTATCAATGTCAAAAATGCTGTTATATATATCCGCTTTTTTTTCTTTTAGCTCAGATTTATATATTATTTTTATTGCATCGAGGATCTTATTAAAATCCTCGATGCAAAAGATAGAAAATACACAATAATTAAAGTTCGTACTCATTTTATCTTATAAAATTTATTTCTTGAGTTTGGATCATTTCTATGGCGCCTGTTCCGTCCTCGCGGAGCATCAGCCTGCTCTCAAAATTCAGAGGTTGAGAATGCGCTCTTATTGTTAACAATCAATTAGGAAAAAGAATTTTCCTCTTAATGAATATGGAATGATAACAGTTTTATAAAGTATAATATAAAAAAGTATCCCTCCAATTATACTTATCGGTAATATGCTGTATATTACATAGTTGTGTATTGTTTTATTGTATTTCGAATGTTTGTACTTTTCTAATATCGAATTGGTTTGCCTAATATACTTTATCAATGAATGCATAAGCATTGAAATAGCATATACTAAATATAACATTAAAGTCATATTATTTTTGTCACTCTCGAAAAATGCTATTACAATCCCCATAATGGGGAAACACAAAAAAATTTAACAGAAGCTATAAATAATATGCTATTTACTATGGCACAATCATTTTTTCTCTTGTACCATACATACATTCTATAATATATATAATCCATTTTCACCACTTTAACAAAGTTCCGTTATTTTTATCAAAATTATCTTCGATATAATAATCTAAATGTTCACCTATAGAATTACCCGTAAATAATGTCACCATGACATCAGAACCGAAATATACGCCATCAGCAATCCATCCCCATCCTGGTATAAGACTAATTTTCATGTCGTTTAACTTAGCTGAGTTGAAAGAGATTGCCTGTGCAGCGCTCTGCAAAAGGCCTTTTAACTTAAACCATATTTCTTTCGGGAAATTAAGAACCTTATTAATGTTAATAGTCGACTTGCAATAAAGTGTTCTATCGATTTTCCTTTTTCCCGTCTAAAGATAGTCATAATTTATTTGAAATGCAACGTTTTTCATTATCAATTGTCTTGTTCCTTGCTCTTTTTTAACAAAAAGTTTCTTTGCGTCTTATATTTATATAATGAATCTCGGTTTATGGCTTTGTAAAATTTTCAGTATTGGTCTTCACCGCCCATACCAAACCCGTAGTTGGTCACGGATCCGTCATCGCAATAGGTCGGTTATACTCGTTCTATTTCAGTTTGCGTTCATTTTCATTGTGATTTCATATATAATAAAATGAATACTAAATTATTTATTACCATTATATTTATAAACTAACAATAATCATCGTAATGAATTGATGGCGTTGTCAAAAAGTAATTTATTTGATTTTTTTACATTCTTATAACCTACACATATATCTCTAATTATGACGTCTCTCCATAATAGTCCTACAGAATCTTGTCCCGCAATGTCTAATGTATCAGGACGTATGGTTATCAACTTGAATCCTATAGATTCATTTATATCTTCTGCTAAAGGTACGTTTTGAAACCTCAATGAATATATACTATCATTAACCGATTTTATATTTCTATGATTGGGCGTCATGTCTGGAGAACCGCAATAAATGCATGACGAATCAGAATAATTCAATTGCACCATGTTTTCTTCTATTGTAGAATATTCATACAATTCATATCCTTTCGGAACTTTAATCTTATATTTTACGCCTTCTATCTTACAATTCAACATTTTCAATTCAGTGAGGCTTCCGCAGGAAGTGAAAAACAATAATAATAAAATTATATATTTTACTTTCATATTAATTATTTTTTATAAGTTGCCAATAAAACAAAATATTTTCAATATAGATTTCATAAAAGATCTCTACAATTCCCTAACAATGCAGATTGCCTGCAAATATAACTTGTCAATAATCTCTAATCCAAACCTGACATTACTTCCATCATTTAATAACTCTCCGTTAAATTTCATTTGACTATTCTTTTCCTTGGTAAGAATATACCTTGTTCAAATAAATTTTTTGCTTTTTCAAATAAATAATTATACAAATTTGAAAATGATTCCGAATATGTTATTTCATAATTGCCTTGTCGTTTTCCCACAATATACTTTTTAACAATTTTCTTTCCCTTTATATAAATTTCAAATGTAATCCAAGGATAGTCTGCTGCTACTACTATAGGAAAATATTTTTTAGAAATAATAATATCACCTTTAGACTCTATAAATACATTACTGATTTTTTTTATAATTAACTTCGATTCTGCTTCTGATATCTTTTCTTTCAGGTGTGGAGACAATTTCTGTTTCATAACGCCTTCTCTGTCTTTATATACTGAAATGTATATTTTATTGGCATCAAGTACAGATGCAAAAATAGCCACTTTAGCAGAATCAATAAGTAAAGTTTCTTTAGGTTTAACACAGTTGTCCGTCGCAGTAGAGTCAAGTAATATGGTATTATGGTTCACAAAATTACGCTGTCCGTCTTGCGGGCAGGCAAATAATATTAATGGATACAATAATAATAAATAGGCAGCAAAATTTCTCATATAAATTTTTTATTAATTATGTCAAAGATAAATTTTCTTTATGCTTGGCTGTTTTTCATGTCGTTTAACTTAGCTGAGTAGAGAGAGTGTGCCTGCGCAGCGCTCTGCAAAAGGCCTTTAAACTTTAATCATATTTCTTTCGGGAAATTAAAAACCTTATTAATGCTAATGGTCGGCTTGCAATAAAGTGTTATATCGATTTTCCTTTTTCCCGCCTAAAGATAGTCATAATTTATTTGAAACGCAATGTTTTCATTGTCAATCGTCTTGTTCTTTGCTCTTTTTTAACAAAACGTTTCTTTGCGTCTTATATTCACGGTTTATGGCTTTGTAAAATTTTCAGTGTTGGTCTTCACTGCACGTTCGCCGCCCATACCAAACACGTAGTTCGGCCCAAATCTGTCATCGCAATAGTCCGGCATGTGGCTTTTCTCTTTTGAAATAAGCTTGTGCTCGCTTGCCTGGCCTCATTTGTCTATCGTTTATCAGGCATCTAGTATTTATAAATAATTTTTATAATTAAGAGGACTTTTTATACAAATTACATTTTATCAAGAATAAATAATAACAAATATACAATACAAGTAAAATGAATAGCCAAACAAATGAACGCTTCGGGTATACATCTAATATACTTAGTTCATATACACATGGAAGAATAAGTGGGATAAAAAAATTAAATTTGTTTTTTCCTAAAAATAAAAATAGGAATAATAATAGGAACTGAATAACAAATAATATGCTTGTCCAAGCTATCATTGTCAATCCGTGAGCAATATCAGGATGGGCTATAGGAGCAAGTCTATCTAATAGGCTCATGCCTAATAAATAGATTATGCTGATTATTATATTCAAAACAACTGCGATGATAATTCTCATTTCAAAGGCTTAGCTAAAATTGAGTGATTATGAAGAATAAAACAAAACTTTTTATTGCCTGTTGTTATTTTTATAGTGTCGGCAAACTCTGAGTTCACATATACCTGCTCGCTATCGCCGCTGGTCTTTACTGTGCTCTCGCCGTCAGCGTCATACCAGTAGTTGGTCACGAATCCGTCGTCGTCAGAGGCCAGCAGACGGTTCTCTTCGTCCCATTTCAGCTTGCGCTCATGGGTTTTCTCGTCTGTTGTTCCATCTTTCTTCGTGCGTCCCGTGTTGACGTACACGAGGTTTCCGTTCGCGTCATACTCGTAGGCGTGGCTGTTGCGTGTCTTCCGGCTCTCGTCCGGAGTGGCTTCCGTGCGATAGTTCACGTCACTGACGTTGTCAAGCTGGCATTTCTTTCATTTTCCTTGTCCGTAGGTGTTATAGATTACATTATTTATTTGCATATAATTAAATCATTTTCTATTATTTTGGAAATTTGATATTTAGAATCATAGTAATATATACTATATGAAAATTTGGGTCCGGGATTATGTAATAAAAACCTGGTAGTCTTGAATAGCCCATTATTTTCTTTCTCTATTTCCATTTTAAAAGTTATTTCTTTATTTCTTATAGAAACTATAGTGTCTTTAATTACGGAGAAAAATAATGTAGAATCTTTTGAATTAAAGTATTCGCCATTTTTATAAAAGAAATGTTCTGCTTCCTTCTTTTTTGACGATTTTATTACTATTTCATTTTTTGAGTACGTTATAAGATAAGAGGGTCTTTCATAATAAGATAAACGTATCTGTTTCTTGTCGCACGAAGATAGTTGTATCAAAAATGACACTACTATCATTGATAAAACAGTCTTAATAATTACCGAATTCTTTTTCATGTTTTCTTGTTTACTATAAAAACTTTTGTAGGAATAATTTCTTTATCAAGCTCTTTTTATCTGCTTTAATCAATAGAATGTCCTTATTTATATTCTAACATTGTATCTTTTATTACTTTGGATATGCGATATTTAGAATCATAATAATATGTAACATATAAAAATATGGGGCCGTCGTCTGTAACTGTATTATGCACTATATAACTGGAAGTCTTAAATAGCCCTTCTTTTTCTTTCTTTATTACTACTCTAAGAGAAGTTCCGCCATTATTATTATTTAATACAGTATCTCTAATTGTTGAGAAATATAACATAGAGTCTCTTGATGAAAAGTATTCGCCGTCTTTATAAAAAAAATGACTACTCAACTGATGTGGTTCTGATGAATTTATTATTATTTCATCTTTTAAATATGTTATAAAATAAGATAATGGTTCATCAGAAGATAAACGTATTCTCTTTTTATTGCATGATGATAGTGGCATCAGAAGTGATGCTACTATCATCAATAAAACAAATTTACTAATTACCAAATTCCTTTTCATATTTCTTTTGTTCACTATTAAAAATTTTCTTTGTAGAAGGATATTTCTTTATTAATTCTCTTCTTACTTGATTGTAATTCGAAACACCTTTATGTTGTTTGTTTTGTTTTGCTAAAGCTTCATGATCTATATTTCCATGTGGATCTTTGGATAATTCCTTTTTTACAGCGTTTATTCCGCCAGTCTCATAAGCATTGATTATTTTATCTATATCACTCCCGTGCAAGGCTAATTCATGACTAATCGTTTCTACCAATTCATCAACGGATTTCCCTTTAATACTCAATTTTAGTACTATATTAAGTTTTCCGTCAATTTCCGATGCAGAAAAAGTCCCTTCTACATCGGACATGAAATAATTCTGGTCTTGATATGTATACATATCATATTCTTCTATTCTAAATCTATATTTTGAATATTTTCCATTACCTTTTACACCATATTGAGTATAGTTTTTTTCCAAAAAAGCTCCGATAAACTGCCGTCCATAACTTGTTTGACCAAACATACACATTGCTGAAATATATTTTCTATTACTTAGATAAGGAATTCCAATTGCATATCCTTGCCTATCCATATTTTGAAAAAGAATTGGATATATATCTTTTCCATCATAGTCAATTAATATTATCGGATTGTTTATACAATAACAATAAGTGCTGATATTTATATATTTCTCTTGCTTGGCATCCGTACTCATCCATACGCTCAACCTCGGATCATAGTATCTTGCACCATAGTAATACAATCCAGTCTCCTCATCGAATTCTTTCGCGTTGAAGAGGTAAGGCGTATTCCAAATGTTGTTCCGCTCTTCAATGAACACTTCGCCGAACGGCACGTACTCTATGTGCTGTACCACTTCACCGTCCAGATTGGTGATGTAGCTGCTGCTGCCCAGATGGTCTGCATGGTAGTAGAACTGCAGGTTCTCGTAGGCGTCGCCTTCCTGGAAGTTGTCCTCCGGTGCGTTGGCCTGAGCCATGGCAGCTTCCATCGTGCCGTCGTCACAGCAGAATCCTTCGCCGTCCACATCGTCATCGTTGTCCGTTCCGTTGTACGGCACTCCAAATATATGAAAAAAAACTGTAATTTTATTCTTTTAAAGCAAAAAAATGTACTTTTATCATAGAGGATTTGCTGTCGTAGCGATGTTATTGCAATATTGGAAAGAAAGTTAGTTTTGTCGTGCTGTCTGTTTATATATAATCAACGTGCCTTCCGTCCATTCTGGTTAATATAAACGAATGGGACGGAAGGCAGGCTGATGCAGAGTGCTGTTTAGTGCAATTCCTTAGCTTGCTTTTAAGTCTTATTTCGTGCCATAGCTTTATTTCGTGCCGTAGTCCCGGCTATGCTATTGCTGCTGCGCCTGACGCTTTTCGGCTCTGTATTCCTTTGGCGTCATGTCATATTTCTTGCGGAAGCACTTGCCGAAGTAGCCTGCGTCGCGGAAGCCCACAGAGTAGGCTATCTCTGTTATGCTGTCGTCGGTTGTCTCTATGAGGCGTGCAGCCTTGGTCAGCCTTATCTCCTTTACGAGGTCTACCGGGGCAAAGCCCGTCAGACTCTTCAACTTCTTGAAGAAGGCAGAGCGGCTAAGACCTATCGTGCCGGCTATGGTGTCGATGTTGAAGTCGTTAGAGTTGAGGTTCTCCTCAATAATCTCATGAATCTTGTGTACAAACTCGATGTCCTTCTTCACGAGGTGCTGTTCGTAAGAGTCGTTGGCTGCCTCGGCCGTGCTCTCCACGGTGGTCTGCACCACCATCTTGCGCTGGAAGATGCGCTGCTCCTCGAGCAGCTGGTTTATTCTGGCCATGAGGTGACTGCTGCTGAAGGGCTTTGTTATAAAGGCGTTGGCTCCGCTCTTTATGGATGTCAGCTTGTCTTCCTCGGTGTTCTTTGCCGTGAGCACGATGACGGGTATGTGGCTGATGTTGAAGTCTTGTCTTACGTTGCGCAGCAGCTCCATGCCGTCCATGCCAGGCATCATGAGGTCGGTTATTATTATGTCGGGGTGGTGCTGATAAATCTTCTTCAGTCCTTCTTCGCCGTCGTGCGCCGTAAATACGTTGTATTTGTTGCTTCGCAGCTGCAGCTGCAGCATGCGGCACATGTCGATGTTGTCTTCTATGAGCATTATCGTAGGCAGGTCGTCCTGCGGCTCTTCCGCTTTCTGCTCCTGCGTGTCCTGTTCTGCTTCGGCCTCGTCAGCTGTCTTGCTGCCAGCCGTGTTGTCGTCGAAGTAGACCTCGATGTCCTTCTCGTCGAAGTGTTCGCGGCCAGTAGGCAGTTCAACAGAGAACACCACACCCTTGCCGCCGTCGATGTTTTCGGCCCATATGCGTCCGTGGTGCATATTGACATACTCTCTCGACAGCGAAAGGCCGATGCCCGTGCCGGCGTAGGCGTTGTCGTCAGACGTCTTGTTGCTTGCCTGCGAGAAGCGCTCGAATATCACCTCAAGCTGCGACTTTGGTATGCCCACTCCGTCGTCTTCAACCCTTATCGTACACATGTGCCTGTCGTAGTCGTGTTCGAGCGCTATGCATATCTTGCCTCCCTCGCCGGTGTACTTGAAGGCGTTGCTCAGCAGGTTGTTGAGCACTATGGCTATCTTTTCGGCGTCGCACCATGCCGTAACGTGTTCTTCAGCCTTGTCGAACACGAAGGCTATGTCGCGCTCTTCGGCATGCATCCTGAACTCCTGCATGAGCTGCTCTATCATGCTGTTGAGGTCGACATACGACACGTGCATCTTCATCTTGCCGTTCTGAATCTTGCGGAAGTCGAGTATCTGGTTTACCAGCTGCAGCATCTTGCGCGCGTTGCGGTCGATGAGGCTTATATACTCCTTGCCCGTAGGGCTCAGCTTCTCGGTGTTCTTCAGTTCCTCTATCGGGCCCTTTATGAGCGACAGCGGCGTGCGCAGCTCATGGCTGACGTTGGTGAAGAAGCGTATCTTCAGTTCGGCCAGGCGGTCGTTGATATACACCTCGTTGCGCATCTTTATCATGTACATCACGAGGCGCAGCGCACCGTAGAGAGCCAGCAGCGCCAGCAGGGTGTATATGGTGTAAGCCCACCATGTGGCCCACCACGGCGGACTGATGATTATCTCGATGACGCGTTCGGGCGAGTTGTTGTCGTTGACCTTAACTCTGAACTTATAGTGGCCCGGCGGCACGTTGGCATACGAGGCTATGCGGTTGGTGCCGCTGTTGTGCCATTCGTCTTCGTATCCGTCGAGTATGTAGGTGTAGGGTATAAGGCTGTTGTCGGCGTAGTAGGGGGCCGAGAACTCAATGGTGAATGTCGACTGGTCGTGGTCGAGCACAATCTTGTCGGCATACTTCAGCGAGCCTTCGAATATCGGCGGATTGAAGTCCCACAGCTCGCGGTTGACCACCTTGAAGTTGGTTATGAAGGTGGGGTATCGGGCGTCGTTGTCGTTTCTTACTGCCTCAGGGTCGAACGACAGCAGGCCCTGGCGGCTGCCTATCAGTATGGTGCCGTTGTGCAGGCATATCGACGTGTTGTCCTCGATGTTCACCTCGGGGAAGCCCGCAAACCTGTCGTAGCTCTTCAGGTAAGACGAGCCCTGCTTCATGCTTGCCAGTCCGTTCTCGGTGCATATCCACAGGCAGTGGCTCTTGTCCTCGACGATAGACGATATGACGTCGCCGCCCTGCTTCTCGTTTATCATGTATGTCTTCAGCACGGGCTGGCGGTTCTTCTCGTCGTAATATTCTATCTTGTTGAGGCCGCTGCCGAATATGCCCATCCAGATATATCCCTTGTGGTCTTTATACATCGTGAAGATGTCGTTGTCGGTTATTCCCGACTTGTGGCTTTCGCGGTAGGTCTCAAACTTTATGTCAGACGGCTTGCTGAACTTTCCGTCGAACGACATCAGTCCGTCTGTTGTGCCCACCCACATGCGTCCGTTGCGGTCTTCTGTTATGGAGCGCACGTCGGTGTATAGCTCGTAGCGCGGATACTGCCTGAACCCGTTGCGCTTGTTTCTGAATATTATTCTGCCGCCGCGTTCCTCTATGAGGTTCAGTCCGCCGTAGAAGGTGCACACCCATATGCGCCCGCGGCTGTCCTGATAGGTGTAATACACGCGGTTGCTGCTCAGCGAGTTGCGGTCGCCCCGCTTGTTGGTATACCGTGTTATGCGCAGTCCCTGCGGCGCCATGGCGTCGGGCGTGGCCTTTATCAGTCCGGCGCCCTTGGTCGAGAACCAGTAGTTGCCCTTCTTGTCTTCCATTATGTGGTAGACTGGGCCTATCTCGTTGCTGCTGAACTTTCGCTTTATGTTCCTGGTCTTCAGGTCCATGCAGAACAGCTCGCCCTTGCGCGTGCCTATCCAGAGGTCGCCGTTGCGTGCCTGATATACGGCACGTATGCCGTTGTTGTCGCTGTCGTTGTCGGTTATGAGCATCTGCGGGAACATAAACCTGAAGTTGTATCGCGGGAAGCACACCTTGTAGACACCGCTGCTGGTGGACGACAGCCACAGGATGCCGTTTGCGTCGATGTCGATGTCAAAGAAGTGAGGCTCCGACGTGTAGTTGCTGAAGTCTTTCTGCCGGTTGATGTTCTGCACCATCCTTGTCTGATGGTTGTAGCGCCACACCTCGCCGTTGCGCATCAGTATGAACAGGCCGTTGGCGCCAGTGTCTCTGAACTTCATCTCGGCAAACAGGCTGTCTGTGGGCATGGTGAACGTCTGCGACGTGGCTGTCTTGGGGGCGTGGCATATAAGCAGGCCCCTGCCGGAGCACAGCCACAGCTTGTTATATTTGTCGGTGAACGACTGCGTGATGCCCGATGCCTGCGATGTTATGAGCCTCGGTGCCGAGCCTCTGGCAAAGGAGTAGAGCCCGTCTTTCGTGGTGAAGTATACCTTGCCGTCGATGATGTTTATGCTCGACACGGCCGACTGCATCCCCCTGAAGGCATATTGGTCGGTGTGACCGTTGGCGGTGTTGATGATATACAGGATGCCGTGTGCTGTTCCGATGCACAGATACTGCTTCTTTTTCTTGAAGCACGTTATGTCTCTGTCCTTTATCCTGCCCAGCAGCGGGGCGCTGTTTTTCTTCGTAACGATGTTGAGCACCAGACTCCTGCTTATCCAGTAGACATAGCGGCTGTTTTCGCCCAGGATGTTGGTCTTCAGTTTCATTGTGGCAGGGTCGATGTGGCGCCGCGAGTCGAATATCTTTCTCACCTCAATCTTCTTCTCCTCGTTGACGTATGCCTCAAACACGTCCTTGTTGCGCGTCAGCAGCATTATGTGGCCGTTGTCCATGGCCTGTATCTTTATCACCTGCACGTTGCGCGACTGCTTTTTCAGCTCGTTGTATATGTCGTGGTAGGTTTCGTCATACTTGTTGAACATATACAGATGGTTGTCCGTGTTGCGTATCCACAGATATCCGTTCTTGTCGCCTATGATGTTGCGCACCTTGCGCGGCGGCATGTCCGACCTGTGGTTGGTGCGTGTTATGAAGGGCGTGAACGTAGTGCCGTCGAACGAGCACAGGCCGTGCCATGTGCCGAACCACACAAAGCCGTCGCCGTCTTTCTGCGCGCAGTACACCGTGTTGCTTGGCAGTCCGCTCTCCTTGGTGTAGTGCTCCACTATCATGTCGGGCTGGGCCGCGGCGACAGCGGGTAATAACGTTATCAGCAATATAAGGCGCAACAGGGATTTCATCTTTATATGGTGTTAATTTTTTTGATTCTGTAAGTTGTTTAGAGATTAACAAAATGTAAGGTGATAGCCAGCCGGCGCCGTGATGCAGGCATCCGTGTTCAATGGCGTCAGACTGCCGTATATAGCTCGTATAAACTTGTCTTGCAAAGATAATAACAAAAAAACATCTGTGCAAGAATTAAGTGATGAAAATGTCTGTGTGTCAGATTATTGGTGAGCAGCGTAGATCCTGTGGCTATTGTTTTTCAGTCTTGTCGTGCCGGTTCTGTTTGCCGGTTCTGCAGCGGCTCCACGGCTCCGTCTGCCTCATGTCATTCCGGCTTATGGCTGCGGTCATGCCCATGGCATGTTGGCATTCAGCGTCAGTTGCATTCAGCGTAGTATCCGTATGGAATCTTTGAGTTTCTTCTCACAGAAGCTCTTTTGATGAGTTATATCCTACATGTTGTTATATCAGTCCATAAGGAATTTAATTCCCAATTAGTTGGAAAGCCCATTGCAGATACATCAATAGAAGGATATTTATTAAGCAATGCCTTAAAACGGGCAGGAAAAGTAGTATTGGGATTTACTGTTTGTAAGAAGTACAGTATGATTGAAAGCACGTAATATACTTTCTTGGTATCACTCGGGATTGGAATAAAAGTTAGATTGGTGCGTCTTGGCACTATGGCATTGATGCTAAGTCTGCGATTCCATAAACGGCTATGATGTGCACAGATATTGCGAACATAGACGATGGAGTGCAGCCATGATTCCATTACAGTATCTGACAGGCCATAGAACTTTGCCACCTGACGTCTCGACAGACCGGCATTGAGCCATCTGTACATCATGGAGAGTGTACCAAATGAGCTGACTTCAAAGGTCATCCAACTCGGAGGAAATTTGTTAGAATAGTTCTGTTGAAAGGCAACAATGGCATCATCATCACTGCGGTGAAGTTCTTCATCCAAACTTTTCAGTAAAGAAGAATGACGGTTCGCATTACGGAAATTCGCAGAATCCTCAAACCAATATATACCGGCTGCATCACTCATAATCAATGACAACTGCGTCCGAACAGACACCTCTATCTTCTCCAGTTCCGAGCAAACCATCTTCCTAAGTTCAGAATCGAACTTGTAAATATTGTATGCTTCCTCAAAAGTAGAGCCGATTTTAAACTGATGACTTTCGTGCTGTCTGAATGGTTTGAGATAGCTTTTCATCCTAAACATACTGATATTCTGCAACAAATGAAATGCACGCTTTTCGTCTTTGAAAGACAGACCTTCTGATTTTAATAGCTGAATCTGCTCACTTACCGAAATCTGTGGTTGGTTATATATTTGCTTCGACATATCTAATATAATAAAAAAACTTACCCTGAGCGCGCTGTTCTAGTGGGAAGCGGGGTAAGTATGTTGATGCAAAAATACTATATTTTCCTTATTCTCACAATTTTTTCCAAAAAATCTGATAAATATTTGATAAATAATACATCAGTTCTATATTCTGCCATCTTAATCGACATTCTATAACAACTTATGTAAAACATTAGATTGGCATCAGCAATTTCTATTACTTTTTCCCTTGTGTTTTAGAAATGAAATGGTTAGAATAAATTCGGCCTCTCAAGAGAACAAATTAAGCCTAAATATCTACTTTTTAAATCTAGTTTCAAATAGTAAATAGAGATGAATTTTAGCGGGATTTACTCGCCTCTATTTTATTGCCTGTTGAGAACTTGGCAGACAGAAAACTTTTTGATTTTGACGCTCTCAGAATGGCCTTCGTCAGCGCAGACACGGCTTTCGGACGGAAAAACGCTGAAATTTCATGATTTTGTTAAGTTGTTGATATAGCGTGATTTATGCCGATAGAGATGTCAGAGCGTGAATGTTAAAAAATATAACTCGGCCACTTACGGGTGAAAAACAATAGGTTTTTGCCTCGTAAGTCATAGACTTGTGTCTCTAAAAAGCCTGATTAAGGGCATAAAAACCATTGGTCTGGGGGTGTCAGACGGTGTTAATTGTAAATCAAAGTTAAATCCTGAAAGCTTGATTGGCAGTTTCTTTAACATCCGTTATAAGTCTGTTTTCTATTTTAAAGAAAACTCTGTACATGAAAAATGTAAAGACTTTTCTTCTGTGGAGCTGGCGTTTCTGCTCCGTTTCGTTGTCACCAGTCTGGCTTGTGCAGACGAAATGCCCCTCTACACATGCACCATTGCTGCATGGCTGTTGCGGCAGATGCTGTGTGTAGCGGGGCAGGGCATGGTTGCGGCCGATAATTATGGCCGTTAGTGTCAGTTGAATATCTTGACACCTATGAACAGCGTGCGCGGCTGAGTGGGGCCATAGAAATATTTCGAGTCGCGGTCGGCACCCTTGTCAAGGTCCTTCTGAAAGGCGTTGAATATGTTGTTAACGCCGCCGTTGAACTGCAGTTTCAGATGGTCGTTCAGCACGAAGGTGTAGTTGAGCTTCAGGTTCAGGTCCATGAAGTCGGGCGTCTTCTCCATTCTGTCTTTCTCTATGTATCCCGCGAAGTGGGGCACGAGCATGCTGCCCGTGTAGACACCCGACACAGAGAAGTCGAAGTTTTTGAGCGGAGCCGACGTGAAGGTGAAGTAGCCGTAGCAGTCGGGCGTGCGCGTCATGCGCTTTGTGGGCGCCACGTCGGGGTCGCTGCTCCATGCCAGCGCCTCGGTGTAGCGGCTCTGCTGTACGGTGAAGCCCAGCTGCAGCTGCGCCTCCTTGCCGTGAGCTATCTTATAGTCGATGTTGGCTCCGTAGACTCTTGCCCCGTGGCCGTTGCGGCGCTCCTGTATCTTGGTGCCCGTGGTCTCGTCGAATCCTGTCTCTTCGAGATAGAACACGTCGTTGAGCATGGTGTAGAAGCCCTCTATGAGCAGGTTAGAGCTGAAGTGTCCCAGATTGAAAGCCCAGTCGACCGAGCCGCTGAAGCTGTTTGAGCGTTCGGGCTTCAGTCCGTCTGCCAGCTTTATCATCATTGCCTCGCCGCCCACGGCAGCCACGTGCAGGTCTTCGTCGTAAGCCTGCGGCGCCCTGAATCCGGTAGACCATGTCAGTCGGCCCTGCAGCCTGTCGGTGGGTTTCCACAGCAGGTTGACGCGCGGACTGAATATCACGTTGTCCACGAGGTTGTGCTTGTCGAGCCTGAATCCGGCAAGCAGCGTCAGATATCTCATCTTCCATTCGTTCTGCAGGTACGCCCCGGCAATCCTCACATACTGTTTCAGGTCGCGGCCGTAGCCAGTCATCACGTCGTGAAGTCCGTTAAACTGATATTCAAAGCCACCCGTCAGCGTGGCAGGCGAGAACAGCAGGCGGTCGAAGTTGCCCGAGTACATGGCTCCGCCCACGGCCGTAAGGTCGTCGGTGGTGCCGTATGCGTTGGCGTCCATGCCCGCGCCGTAGTAGCTGTTGCGGTCGGTATGCTGCACCGAGCCGTACAGCGACAGCTTGTGCTTGTATTCGTTCATGAATATGTCGTAGGTCAGTCCGCCGCTGTTTATCACGTGGCGTGTCTGCTCGGTTATGTCGGTTTCGTGCGGCTGCAGGTCAAACTTGTTGCCTCCGCGGCGGAATTCGTTGGTGGTGTGGTATTCAACGCTGAGGCGGCTGAACTGCGTGGGGCGGTAATATCCCCTCAGTCCGAAGGTGTTCATGTTGAGCTTGCCCAGCTCGGAGAAGCCGTCGCCGTCGGCATCATAAGGGTTGCGGTTCCTGTAAGCCTGGTAGAAGGCCACGCCGTATGTGCGGTCCTTTGACACGAGCGAGGCGTTGGCGCCGAAATACTGCTCCCATGTCTTGCCGCCGAGGTTCGACATCGTAGAGTTTACCTGGAACGAGTTGTCTATAGGGTCCTTGGTTATTATGTTGATGGTGCCGCCCACGGCGTTGGCGCCAAACAGCGCCGAGCCTCCGCCGCGCACCACCTCTACGCGCTCGATCATGCTTACGGGTATCTGTTCGAGACCATACACGCCCGACAGCGCACTCATCACGGGGCGACTGTTGATGAGCAGCTGCGAGTAAGGACCCTCAAGACCGTTGATCCTTACCTGCGGAAAACCGCAGTTCTGGCAGTTGTTCTCCACGCGCAGTCCCGACTGGTAGCTGAGTGACTTGGCAAGGTCGGTAGAGTTGACCGTCTCAAACAGCTTGCTGTTCATCACGTTCACCACCACCGGAGCCACCCTTCTGTTGGTCTCGTTTCTGTTGGCCGACACCACCACCTCGTCCATCATGATGTCCTCTTTCTCCATCACGAAGTGCAGGTCAACGGTATATTCGTTGCTCACCACAACGGTCTTGGTCTGCGAGGCATAGCCCATGAGCTGCACTTTCAGCGTGTATTTGCCTGCCGGCACATCCTTCAGGCGGAAGTGGCCGTCGTCGCCCGTAATGGTGCCCATGCCGTTTTCCACAATCAGCACCGTGGCGTAGGCCAGGTTTTCTTCTGTTCCTTTCTCAATGACGTGTCCTGTTATGATGTTGCCCTCTTTCACCGTACTTGGTTCAACGGGATGGGCCATCCCTGCCAGCGAGCACAGCAGGCCCGCCAGAAATAATAGTATTTGTTTCTTCATTTATTTCTTAAAAAATACGTAATATCCGGCCATGACGGCACGGCATGCCTGCGTCGTCACAGCATAAATAATAATGTTGAGATAAACCCTGATCGGTCATCGGGCCGTTTGGAGGTTATTAATGCCATAGGATATAACCTTACCGGCCGTATTTTCGCTTTCTTGTTGCCGTCATGCCGTCTGCTTTTTCGCAGGCATAGCTCACCATGCCGGCAAAAAGTCATACGTCAGTCAGCCCAATGCAAAACAAAAATCCAACCGAATGCCAACGGCCGATTTCGGGATAAAATGATTTATGAAAATGAAGAAACGGGAGGCGCGCGCAGATATATGCCCGAATTGTAGTCGGGCGTGGCGTGTGCCACTGTATATTTGCTGTAGCATGTGTGAATAAACTTCACGTCGGGCGCCTCAATCCCGGCGGCAGGTCCGGCTTCGAGCGAATTAAAATGTGTGAGGTGATGCAGCACGAGCGTCTGCCCCGTAGGGTGGCTGTGCTTGTCTTTAAAGGGATGTGAGTGAACCACCATCACGCCGTTGACCACATGCACGTGGGCATACACCGAGATTATGGCATAATAAGCCATAAACACGGTAAGCAGCATGGCAGCGCATGCTCTTGTCAGCGTTCGTGAGCGTTGTGTCATATCCGGCGGCAAAGATACATATAAATTATGAAATAAAAAGATAAACGCAAAGAAATAAGAATTAATCTGCTGTCGGAAAAGGTATTGTTTTTCTCTATGACCTATATATTTTTTCAGATTAACGGGCGGTAATACGAATAATTTTATATATTTGCAGACATGATGTCGGATGGCAACAATCGTAACATACTCAGGCCGATGCCTTAAATAAAATATGGAGAACTTATAAAAACTTATAAATTATGATGGAAACAATGCCAAAACCATTTGTCGCCATAACATATTACTCGTTATACATTCTTGGCGTATTGATACTTGTACCGGCCATTGTTTATGTAGCCGGCTGGATTTTTGAGAATTACGTACTCAACAACAACATGCCGATAGAGGATGTCATGCAGTTGGGCAGTATGGACAGCGCCACGCTGATTCTGAGCAATCTGTTTATCGCCGCACTCTTTATAAAGAGAAAATATGTGAAGCTGCCGTCTTTCGGTCAGCATGGCTCAGATAACTCTCCGGCATCAGTCTATCTGATGGCAATGCTGATGATGTTGGTTTCAATATTGCCGCTCAACCTTTTTGTTTCGGCCCTAAACCTTAACGACTATAGCGAAGCCGTTGCAGCTGACGGACAGCTCTCTTTTGCAAGTATAATAGGCATCAGCATACTGGCTCCGCTGGCAGAAGAGATAGTGTTTCGCGGAGGTATAGAGGAAAAACTGCTCCAATGGAAGACAAATCCGTGGATAGGTATTCTGATTTCCGCCTTTATGTTCGCAATACTGCATTTCTATCCGAGCCTGATTATCGGCACGTTCATAAGCGGAATACTTTTAGGCTGGGTTTATTATAAAACTCGCAACGTTATGGTGTGCTTCGGCATGCACCTGGTAAACAATTCTGCATCATGCGTCATAGATTATATAAGCCCCGGCAGCAGTTTCTATGCCGACATAATGAATCAGACCAGATTCATCATTATCGCCATATTCTGCCTGCTGATATTGGTTGCCTTAATTAATAGATTCAGAAGAATTTAATAAAAAGTTTTTGGGCAGAAACATTATATTTCTGTTTGGCTATTTGATATCCCCTGTTTCCTTTCTCAATGACAGGGATGCTCATGCGCTGCATGGACGGGGAACTGCATCACGCAAAAGACATTAAGCCCGACATCACAAATCCCGTTTATGCCACAGACTATATGAATGGTTACGACAGAATATTGAACGTGGCACTGAAAATGGACGAATGAAGAGGATAAAGATATACGGACGGAATTTGAATTGCTGACGGTAATATAATTTATTGTATTATTTCGTTGTTTTGTTATTCCTGTCAGGAATTTTTATTACTTTTGTTCCTGCTAATAACATGCCCCTGAGAGGGGCGGTGTGCCTGCCTCATGGTTATGAGCCGGAGCAATGGGCGTGAGCCTGGCAGAGGTATACGCCATGTAAACGAAAAGCTAGATAAGAACGATGTCAGCAGATAATTCATATAACGGTAAGATTTCTTTCGGCGAGAAGGTCGGCTATTCATTGGGCGACCTGGCTGCCAATCTGGTGTTTCAGATGATAATGATATATCAGCTGAAGTTCTACACCGACGTGTTCGGACTCAACGGAGCCATTGCCGGCTCAGTGCTGCTTGTGGCGCCTATGGTGAGTGCATTTGCCGACCCGATAGTGGGCATACTTACCGACCGCACCAGCACGCGCTGGGGCAAATATCGTCCGTGGATACTGGCATCGGCCCTGCCGTTCTGCCTGTTCTACATCCTTGCCTTCCACAGGCCCGACATACAGGACAAGACGCTGCTGGCCGTTTATGCCGCCGTGTCGTATGTGCTTCTGCTGATGATGTATTCGTTCAACAACACGCCTTACGCCTCGCTCGGCGGAGTGATGACGGCCAACATAAAGGAGCGCACAAGCATCAACACTGTGAGGTTTGTGGCAAGCACCATAGCCCAGTTTGCCGTGCAGGGCTTTACGCTGCCGCTGATTGACCGCCTTGGCGGGTCGGATGCGAGTCGTGGATGGAGCCGCACCATTCTGCTGTTTGCCTTCATCGCCTTTATCTGTCTGCTCATAACATTCTTCACCACCAAAGAGCGCATAGCCCAGCCGCCGCAACAGAAGGCAAGCGTTAAGGAAGACGTAAAGGAAACCTTCGGCAACGTGTCGTGGCGCGTAATGTTTGTGCTGTGTCTTGCCGTATATACCTCACTGGCGATGTTCGGCTCGTCGATGAACTTTTATTTTCAGAGCTATCTCGACCAGCGTTCGCTCTATGAGTTTCTGCATAACTTCGGACTTGCCGGCACCGAGCGTGAGGCTTATTCGGCAGGCTTCTCGCTGTTCAACATACTCAACGCCATAATGCAGTTAGTCGGTGTGGTGTTCCTTTCGGGATGGCTTGCCGGCAAGTTGGGCAAGAAGACCGTATATATAGTGTGCCTGTCGCTCACCGTATTGTTTCAGGCTCTGTTCTATCTGCCTTCGCCAGATGATGTTGTGCTTGTTTATCTGCTGTGTGTATTGAAGAGTCTGGCCTATGCCCCGACGATACCTCTTATGTGGGCAATGGTGGCAGATGTGGCCGACTATATGGAATATCTCAACCGCCGACGCGCAACGGGCTTCTGTTTCTCGGGCATAATGTTTGCACTGAAGATGGGGCTTGGCTTTGGCGGAGCCTTGTCGGGCATACTGCTGTCGGCATTCGGCTACGTGTCGGGCGGCACAGCCATGCAGAGCAGCGGGGCTGTTGAGGGCATACGCCTCGTGTCGAGCATAGTGCCGGCAGTGGTGTTCGGCATAGCTTTGGCGTCGGTAGTGTTTTATCCCATAACAAAGCGTTTCAACGAGAAGATGCAGGCTGAACTGGCAAAGAGACGCAAAGCGGCAGAAGGGCAGGGCGAATGACCGTTTGCGGCAGTATATAAGAAACAAGAAAAGGAGAAAGGCTGAATATGAACGCTAAACATTATAATGTGGTGGCAGCTGTAATACGCAAGGACGGAAAATATTTCTGCGTGAAAAAGGGCCGCACAAAATACAGTTATACAAGCTACAAATACGAGTTTCCGGGCGGAAAGATTGAGCCCGGCGAAACGCCTCAGGAGGCTTTGAAACGCGAACTTGCCGAGGAACTTGATTATGACATATCTGTAGGCAGCCTGATTGTGGCTGCCCGTCATGATTATCCCGACTTTTCGATAACGCTCAATGCATACCTCTGTGAGCCGCTGTCAGACGGGTTCGTTCTCTCGGAGCATGTAGACTATGTGTGGCTCGGCGCTAAAGAGCTGCGCTCAGTCGACTGGGCTGAGGCCGATCTTGCGGTGGTTAGATGTATTGAAGAGTCAGATTTGCGCTGAAAAGCCATTGATTCTGTCGGCCGTTTTGCCGTTGCTGCCAACCTTTTTTGTTATTATTCAGCTGCTTTCAGGTGTAAGTATAAACTGTTGTTTCGGGGTAATCAGGTCGCTCCGCCAAATGTTTCTGTGTCATCATTTTGTGCCGAAAAGCCCTATATTGGCGGTTAATTAATTTGAGCAAATCATATTTTCTGTGAATTGTTTCATCTAATCAGTAAATTAGATACAGCTTTTTTATCTGATTATACGTATTTTTGCAAAAGAAAAAGCAACAGAAATATCGTTGCTGACGATAGTCTGTTAAAGGCGGATGCGCAAGAAACGCTCCGCAGCTCTACTGACAACGAAAAAATAAATTATAAAAAGATTACATATTATGAAACTGATTGAGAACACCGAATTTGGCGGCGAACGCCCGTTGTTCGCGTCGCACGACCTGCATATCAACAACGTAACCATACGCGAAGGCGAGTCGGCCATAAAGGAATGCAGCAACATTGTGGCCACCAATTGCCGCTTTGAAGGCAACTATCCGTTTTGGCATGTCCACGGATTCACGATAGACAACTGCTATTTTGCCGTTGGCGGACGTTCTGCATTGTGGTATTCAGACCATCTGACGATGAAAAACACCGTGATAGACGCGCCGAAGATGTTCCGCGAGATGAACGACATCGACATTGAGAACGTTGAGATAAACGATGCCGACGAGATTTTCTGGCGCTGCAACCGCATCAACGTGAAGAACCTGAAGCTGCATGGCGGCACATATCCCTTCATGTTCAGCAACGACATACGCATAGACGGCTTTGAGAGCGACAGTAAATACGTGTTCCAGTATGTAAAGAACGTAGAGATACACAACGCCAAGATAACCACCAAGGACGCCTTCTGGGAGGTGGAGAACGTTACTATCTACGACTCAGAGCTTAACGGCGAGTATCTTGGATGGCACTCGCGCAACCTGCGCCTTGTAAACTGTCATATCTCAGGCGAACAGCCGCTGTGCTATGCTCACGACCTGGTGTTGGAAAACTGCACGTTCGACAGTGAGTGCGACAGGGCCTTCGAGTATTCTACGCTCAACGCCGACATTCGCGGAGCCATCACCAACATCAAGAATCCGACATCGGGCGTTATTGTGGCCGACTCAATAGGTTCGGTAACTATAGACGAGAACATCAAGGCACCAGCCAACTGCGAGATAAAGACCAGAGGCTGACATCATTGCTTATGGTGCTGACGTATATAGGGCAACGTGCCGGCCAAAGGGCTGGTGCGCTGCTTTCGGCCTGACAATTATTACTATTTACCAAACAAACTGCCTATGCCACAGCCACTCGGCCGCCTTACGGTAGCTGCAGCCTATTTCCTCATATACGTTGTATGGGGCTCCACATATTATTTCATCGGGGTTTGTCTTCACGACTTTCCGCCGTTCGTGCTCGGCACGGTGCGCTTCGCCGTGGCAGGTCTGGCCTTGCTTGCTGTATGCCGGTTGCGTGGCGAGCGGCTGTTGCGCCGTGGACTTATCTTTAAGTCGGCCGTGTGCGGCATCATTCTTCTGTTTGTCGACCAGGGCGTAATCATGTTTGCCCAGCGCTATGTCAGCAGCAGTCTTGTCGCAATAATGGCTTCGTCTACGGCTTTGTGGATAATGCTGCTCGATGTACCGCAGTGGCGTCGCAATTTAAGAAGTGTCTCCACCGTGGCAGGCATCGTGCTTGGCTTTATTGGTGTGGCAATGCTCTATCTCGAACAGCTCAACATGCAGCGCCACGGCGGCAGTCATTATGAGTATGGCGTGCTTCTGCTTATAGGCGGATGCATATCGTGGGCATGCGGCACGCTCTATTCAAAATATCACATCCGCGACAATGATGACGGCGGACTGTCGTCGTCGGCTTGGCAGATGCTTGGTGCGGGCGTCGTGTTTGCCTTGTGCGCAGGATTGTCGGGCGATTTCAGCAGTTTGCAGCTCTCCGCAGTATCAGCCGTTTCATGGCTTTCGTTGGCATATCTTATAGTATTCGGTTCAATGATGGCATACACGGCATACATCTGGTTGCTGCGTGTGCGTCCTGCCACCGAAGTTGCCACTCATGCTTACGTCAATCCCGTTGTTGCTGTAGTCATCGGTGCCGGCCTTGGTCATGAGGACGTAACGTTGATACAGCTCGCCGGTCTTGCCGTGATACTGATAAGCGTGATGATGGTGAACAGAAAGTAAATTGATAATTGAGAATGGAGAGTTGAGAATGGAGAAACAAAGTTCAGCGTTAGCTAATTATGATTTGCCTTGTGAATGTGAAGAGCAGGTGGGGAGCGCGATGCGTAATTAAAAATTAAAAAGTAAAAATTAAACCGCGCCTTACGAAAGTGAAGAGTGAAAAATCCAAATGTCTTGTGTCTATCTTTGGATAAGGATTAACAAAGCATATGGCTTTAACTCCTAGCCAACTTGTTGGCGATAACTCCTTTGACTACTTTAACTCCAAATGACAATACCCCTCAAGGCATACGTCTTTTTTCGCTATGCTCAAGGAACTTCTCCTTAACTTCATAACTCCTTAACTCCTAAAAAATATATCCATGTCCAAAACCAACTATTCCCCAGTAAAGCCGTCGGAACGCTATGTCATTCTCGACGCACTTAGAGGCTTTGCCTTGCTTGGCATCTGCCTTGCCAACTATCCCGAATTTTCGCTCTATACGTTTCAGCCGGCCGACGTTGCCGCGTCAATGCCTTCAGCCGGTGTGGACAGGATAGTGCGATTCTTGCAGTATGTGTTCATCGACGGTAAGTTTTACACCCTGTTCTCGCTGCTCTTCGGCATGGGCTTCTCGATAATAATAAGTCATGCCGAGCAGAAAGGCAACGGAGCTTTCAGACTGTTCTATAGGCGCATGGCCGTGTTGCTCGCTATAGGATTCCTGCATCTTATGTTCATCTGGAGCGGCGACATACTAATGCTTTATGCTCTTATGGGAATGGTGCTGCCGTTGTTCAGAAACGTGAGCAACCGGAAGATGCTTTCGTGGGCAGCCTTCTTCCTTTTGCTGCCCGTGGCTGTCGACACACTGACACAGATCTTCGGCGTCAGTCTCTCGGCTCCTGCCGTTGAGGCTCAGTGGCATTACTGCCGCAAGTACGGCATAACAGAAGAAAACTTCGGCTATTGGCTGCGCGATGCCGACAGTTATGCTCAGGTGTTTCAGTTTCTTATTCAGGGAGCGTTGGTGAGAGTGCAGGAGTTTGTCGATGGCAACCGCTATTTTAAGGTCCTCGGCCTGTTTCTGATAGGCTATTACATAGGGCGTCAGAAGATATATGCCGACCTTTCAGCCCACAGACACTTGCTGCGCCGCGTGTCGGTTATAGGCTTCAGTGTCGGTCTTCCTTTGTCTGTTGCCTATGCATGGAGCGCCGTTGGCGGTCATCCTTTTGGCAACGCTGCCCACTCATTGCTTTACGCCGTCAGCGTCTATCCGCTCGGCTTCGCCTATATGTCGTCCCTCTGCCTGCTTTATCTCCGTAGCAGCCGTTCGGCGGTATGGCGCGCCCTTGCTGCTCCCGGCCGCATAGCTTTGACCAATTACATCTGTCAGTCTATAGCAGGCATGTTCCTTTTCTACGGCATAGGCTTCGGTCTTGGTGCCGGCGTGGGCCTTTCGCTTACAGAGATTATAGCCCTCGGCGTGTTTGTCCTTCAGATGTTGCTAAGCCGTCTGTGGCTCCATTACTGCCTTTTCGGCCCCCTAGAGTGGATTTGGCGCATGCTCAACTACGGCAAACCTCTTCAGTTGTTCAAACAGAAACAGAGAGGGTAGGGAAGGTTGATTGTCGTAGCTTTGATAAAAATGTAAAATGTTATATGTCTGTTTTGTTACTTTAGACGTATAATGTCTGCGCCGTCTTTGGCATATAAGATTTTAAGTGCTGAAAATTGAAAGGAAAACATGCGCTTATGGTTAAAAGATAAGCAGGAAAAATGTTTTTGCAAGCAAATGTGTAAGCAAATAACAGTGTTTAGGTTTTAAATCATTAACCTATCGTTTACGCATCGTAAGTGGGCCACTTTTTAACCGAAAGTGGCCCGTTTTTTATTCGTTACCGGGACACTAATTTTAGTCAATTGCGGTGTACTGACATACTTTCTTTTATTGGAGAGAATTGACAATTTATTTAGTACGCCACAGCGCTCGGAGCCTGCTAATAGTTTACTAAATTTTTACAAAAAGATAAGAAACGTTTTATAGTTTCAAGAAAAACCATTAACTTTGCTTTCAAGAAAACTAAAAGCTATGAATGACAACCAACTACAAATAAATCTTTATCCTTTGAGTGGTAAATGCAGTGAAGCTGATGCAGCTAAATTGTTGAGCGAGATGATAAGTAAAACAATTCCATCTGCTGCAAGAAAGTAATTATGCTGAATTTATTCAACACAAATAACGTATAATAAATTTCAAATAAGATATAAATATGGCGGAAATAATTAAAGTAACATTTATAGACGGAACGGAATTCTGTTATAAATCACCAGTAAACACTGTTATAGCAGTGTTAAGGAAAATAGGCAAAGAAAGATTTCCGGAAATTACATTTATGCGTGGAAAAAATAGAGTGGTTTCTCAATCATATAATCCTAAGTTAAAAAGATATATCAAAGAGATAGTACCAGGATGGTACTACTTTAATCAGACAGATACTCGTGAAAAGACTAATCAGTTGATCAATCTTAATAGTCAATTTAATCTAGACATGAAAGTTGAGGTTGGAATGTTTAAAGGTACTGCTGATCCGAATAAACCTGGGACAACTCGTCATAAAAATCGTCTTGTCGTTACAATGCCTAATGGTGATGTAATTGACCATGAGAGCTATCGGCAGGTATTTGCTGATTGTATCTATAGGCTTGGACCGCGAAGAGTGTCTAATAAAGCAAATATTGAGATTAGTAAAAATCAGGATCTTTTTTCTGCAACCAATCCAAATGGTAACCGTTTTCAACTTGATGAAACTTTGTATATGTTAATACCATTTACAGCAAGAGAAGCAATGAAAATACTGAATCTCATAGCTTTGCGACTCAAAGAAGAAATAAAAGTAGAATATTTACCTATGTCAAACCAATAATTTTTTAGGGAAATGATGAAGAAACAGATTGAATGGATAAAAGAAGGCCGTATAAAAGGAAAATCATGGGATGATTTACGTTATGGAAAAGGTAGTTCAGAAGCTGAACTAAGAACATTTCTTGCTATTGCAACTGAATATATGGATTGGCCTGTTTTGACTGTAGAAGAATGGTACCAACTTGTCGAACAACAGCGTAATGAAGAAGAGAGTCTTGAGAAATTAATTGATACCAAAGGAGCCACAGTTATCCATGCAACAAACGAGCAGAATCTCATTAATGTATCTTCAGACGAGGATTCTGCATGGCAATGCTATAAAAGGCTTCTCATAAGGTGCAAAGGTTTTAAAAATGAAGTAGTTAATGTCATGGAAGACGCTAATATTAAAATCCTCCGTCAGTTGAGCCGTGATACGCATGAAACTGGAGCTGTAAAGGGCTTGGTTATTGGTAATGTTCAGTCAGGTAAAACAGCAAATATGGCTGCTCTTATGGCAATGGCCGCTGATGCCGGATGGAATATGTTTATCGTATTGTCTGGAATGATGGAGAACCTTAGAGCTCAGACATTGAGGAGATTGGTAGAGGATTTGAATTCCAATAGTTGTAGCTTGAATTGGGAGGCAATAGACAAACCACAAAGAGTAGAAGGTTATGGACGAAGGCTATGTGATAAAAATTTTACAGAGGAGAGTAAAATGCGTTATCTTACTGTATGTCTTAAGAATTCAAAACGACTTAAGAACCTAATAGACTGGCTCAATAGTAATGAGTGTTCCAGAAAAGAAATTCGATTGCTTATAATAGATGATGAAGCAGACCAGGCCAGCATAAATACAGCAATCAAATCCCAACGTACTACTATAAATAGGTTAATTCTAAATTTAGTCAATAACAGAAATTCCAAAGGAGATCAGGCTTGTTGCAATTTCCAAGCTGTTAACTATATAGGTTATACCGCAACGCCATATGCTAATGTCCTGAATGAAGCTCCTGGAGAGGAATCGTTATATCCGTCCAATTTCATTGCAACACTTTCAGTTTCAGACGAATATTTTGGTCCTCAACAAATATTTGGATATGAGAGTGATGATGATTCGATTTCTTTTTCTGGAATTGACATTGTACGATTGATACCGGATAGTGATATTCAAAATGTAAAGGATATTCAGGACGGAACAAGAAGCGAGATTCCTAAAAGTTTGGTAGATGCTATCTGTTGGTTCTTATGTGGTGTGGCATATATGCGCTGTATAGGTTATCGGAAACCTGTAAGTATGCTTGTTCATACAAGTCGGTTAACTAATGCTCATAGCAACATAGGAAATGCTATAAGGTCATTTTTTGATTCAAAGAAACAAAGAGATATTATTAATATATGCCGTATAATTTGGGAGCGTGAATGTGAAAGTTTCAGCAAATCAAGTTTTATAGAGCAATATAAAAATTATGCAAATAGTGTAAAAGACTACCTTACATTTGAGGAGTTACATGAGCATATAAAAAATATTTTATCATCAGGCCTTATTCCATTAGAAATGAATTTGGACAATGAGCAAATAGAATACAGTTCAGGCATTCATCTATGTATAGACAACAGTGACGCTAATAATAACTCAAGACTGATTTATCCTAACAATAACGAAATGCCTTGTGATGCTCCTGCATTCCTGGTTATTGGAGGAAATACTCTTTCTAGGGGGCTTACGATAGAGGGATTGATTTCAACTTATTTTCTCAGACCGGCAGGATGTGCAGATACTCTTATGCAGATGGGGCGCTGGTTCGGTTACAGAAAAGGGTATGAACTTATCCCTCGAATATGGCTTTCAGCAAGAGTAAGAGATCAGTTCCGTTTTATTTCTGAAATGGATCAGAAACTTCGAAATGAAATAAAATTTATGGCAGAAATTGGTCTGAATCCTGCTGATTGTGGTCCGAAAATCATGATATCGCCGTCAACACAGTTTCTTAAGATTGTATCGGATAATAAAATGCAGGGTGCCGTTGCTGCAACTTATGATTTTACTGGTCATACCATGGAAACAGGAGTGTTTACGAATGATCAAAATATGCTTGAAAGTAATCTTAATCTTTTGTCGACATTCATAGAGTCGTTAGGAAATTCGTCAACCGATGTTCATGAAAACCCATATGCAGTAAACAATAAAGTTTGGAAGAACATTCCTCCACAAAAAATAAAATTCTTTTTGAGTAAATACAAATATTCTGAAAGACTTAAAGGTTTTAATGACTTAAATGTCTTTAAAAAGTGGTTGGATAAAGTTTATAATAATGGGTTGCTTGATAATTGGAGTGTTATTTTTGCTGGTATCAGACATAATGAAACTCTCGGAGAACGACGGATCACGGACACTATATCTATAAATAAAGTGAACCGAACACGCCGATATGAAGAAACAGGAGATGGAACAATAAATATAGGTGTACTTCGTTCGTTTAATGACTTCCTTTCTGATATTAATGTGAGAAAAGATGATCAAGAAATCTTGTCAGAGATGAGAAATGTTAAGCACAATATGACAGCTTTGAATCTTTTACGTGAAAAGCTTGGGATGTCAACTATTCCTCAGCTTGTGATTTACATTATTGACAGGAACTCAAGACCAAATATAAACAGTAAAAGATACCCCTTGAATTCTTGTGAGGATATAGTTGGATTTTCAATAAATATTCCTGGTATACGTACTGGCAGGTCTGCTATTCAAAACCTAACTGTCAGAATTAATAGACAAAGTATGGATGATAATATAGAATAAATTTTAGTTCAAAATAGATTTGTTGCCCGTCATTGATAAAAAATAATCAGTGTCGGGCTTTTTCATTTATAAACACTAAGGTAGTAGTTGTAATTTTAATATAAGGCAATTATTAGAACTGTTTAATAAAACTTATTTTTTGTCGCATTTATTGGTGCTTAAAGAATAAATTATATGCAAATATTTTATTGTTGATATACGGTTATTTGCATGAAAAACGAGAAAAATGATATGTGGCAGATATTCCATATAATAAGTTGGAAAATGGTAAACATATTTTAATTTGGCTGAGAAATCTTAAAATGTTGTTAAATTTATTAAGCCTATTTTGGATAGTAAAAATAACTGCCGTATAATTTGCAATATGAAAACAAAACGAACAAGATATGGCGGAACAATATTTACAAAATAAACGAGATAATGTTTCGATAGGATGCTATAGGAAACCAGATGACATTTTGACCTCAGGATATGCATTAAAGAATGAAAAAGCAGATAATTTCTAAGGGACGTTGTCTGTAGTAGCACAAAAATCAAGTATGAGAAACTATTGGCTTACTTTTTGCTGGTGATGAAAATGGTGCCAACAAAGATCCGACAATAAAAACTGAAACTTGAAACACCCCTATTTTGACATAAATATGTTTAACTTAAAAAGCATTGCCAATGAAACATAGACAAAAAACTACAAAGACAAAGGCTGCAACAGCAAAGGTGCTGACATTGCCTGACCTGTATGACATGTATGATGAATGTAATTTCAGATTCTTCGGTGGAACTTTGCCGTGTCCTCAGCTGGATTTTATGCATAAGAAAGATCCTGTAGGTTCTTTTACATGTGACTATTATAATGACGTAATTCTATCTGCCTGTATCATGATAAGCGACAGGTATAAATATACAGATGCTCAACTACGGACGCTAATGACCCACGAGATGATACATTATTTCTTATACTATAATAATGTAAACCCGACGTGGAGTCATGGTAAGGAATTCAGGACCATTGCAAAATACATGAATGTTGTTTATGGACTGAATATAGATAAGTATACTGATACCTCAAACATGGAAATGATTCAGAAAGAATCTTTCTTTTCCAGACTATTCTCAAAACGGAAAGCATGACGTTGTAATCATCAGGTTATGACAGAATGGCATACACAAAGAATAAACAAATTGATTATAAATTATTATTAACTATAAAAACGAAAAGTTATGAAAAATATTAAAGCGACATCGGAGAATCTGAGCGTGTATAACAACATGCTGGCTAAGGCTGATAAACTGACAGACGAGAAATTGAGAGACGAAGCACTGGCTGAAGCAGAAAAATACAAAAACGGTTTCGACTGGTCAGATGTTATCTTTTATGAGGATGGTAAGGCAGGAGTAAAAAATGTATTGGGAGAAATTCTTGTTCCGGCTAAGTTTGACAAAATAGCATTCACATATTGCTATTTCGTGAAAAATATGCCTTATATTGTTATTAATCATGGCAACTTCGGAATGGTAAAATCTGACGGCTCCGGAGAAATGCTTGCTCCATGCGAGTATCATGAGATTGCGCCGTTGATATATTATGGCTGCTTTATTGTAATGGCTGACGACTATTGGGGTTTGATAAATTCCGACGGACGGTTTGTGGCCCCTGTTGAGCATGATGACATTCAGATACTTGAAGATCAGTTTGCTGTGTTTAGAAAAGATGATAAGAAAGGACTTTATGCCTTTGAGAATGATGTATATGTAAGTCCTGAATATGATGACATAAAGCATGACGACATAGATGAGCCGATTAAATTTATCCGTGACGGAAAGACATTCTATATAGACACGGAAGGTAATGTCTACGACGACGCAGAAGACAGCGAACACTTATTGCTCGGTGTTCAGAGTGATCCCGTATAAAGATTAAATTTAGATATAACGTTTTCGCATACATCGGTGCGAAGGCGTTATATCTACATATCTTTTCTCGTCAAGATATGTTCTCGTGTCTTCTTCAGCAAAAACATACAGGTACTATTTACAAACAAAAAATATTGAGAAAATGAGACATACATACAATTCAGAAACCGAATTAGCATCAAAGAGCAAGGGTAAGTCAACCCGCTTGAAGCCGATACCAAAGAAAGATATGACAATGATGAATTGTCTTGAAAGAATATTGGAGATTGTTGCAGGTGAGTCGTTAAGTGCGGCGTCAATAAAGAGAGCACAAAGGTATATTCAATATGTTGCCGAACGTCAGAAACTAAACAGTATGCAGACTGTGCTAATGGCTCTTTATATTAACTTCAGCAATGATCCGTGCATAACTCTTGCCGATATCGCAAGTGAACTTAAATGTAAAAATCTGAAGATATTGTGCTATCAGAAGGAGATTGACGAACTGGAGAAAAAACGTATCTTGCGTAAATCCGGCGCACATGGCCCGTTTGACGGTTATAAGATAAACGACGGCGTGATGGACGCTTTGGTGGCAAATGAGCCGTATGTATGTAAACCGCGTAAGGCTTCTGATTTGTATGAACTGTTTTCGTTTGTATATAATTTGCTCAGTTTACGCAAGATGGAAGAAATTGACACGGAAGAACTTGTTGTTGAAATAAACGAGTTGTATGATGAAAATAAAGAAATATGTTTTGTCGATGGGCTCCGTAAGCTAATCTTGGAGGATGAATCTGTCCTCTTGTTGTCACAGATGGGAAGATGTCTTATGAACAGCAACATAAAAAAATGTTGCGCTGGATAATTTTATTTATTTGTTTGACGAGGAGTCTGTACGCGCCCGTCAGTTAAGGGCATTGCAGAACGGAAGTCATGAACTGATGAAGCTTGGACTGATAGATTTCTCAATGAGCAATGGCTTTAAAGACCGCGGAACGTTCATGCTTACTGACAAGGCACGTAAAATTCTTCTTGACAACGTAAAGATTGCATGTTATGACGAGGTGAATGACGAACATACGGACATATTGAAGCCTGACGCGATTAATGAAAAGCAGATGATATTCGATAATACCGTCTCTGAGCAATATGACAGACTGTGCGGACTGCTTAGTGATAAGAATCTGAATACTGTTCGCCAAAGGCTTGAGGAGAAGAATATGAGCAGAGGATTTTCTATACTTTTCTATGGTGCGCCGGGAACCGGAAAGACTGAAGCTGTTAAGCAGATAGCCAGATGTACCGGGAGAGAGATTATGCAGATTAATATCTCACGGATGCGCTCTATGTGGGTTGGGCAAAGTGAAAAAAACATAAAGGCTGTTTTTGACAATTACAAAGAGATGTGCAAGCGTTCTGAGCGTATTCCGATTTTGCTTTTCAACGAAGCAGATGCCATTATCAGTTCTCGAATTGACAATGCAAAAAACTCTGTTGACAAAATGGAAAATTCTATTCAGAACATCATACTTCAGGAAATGGAGAATTTCGACGGCATACTCATTGCTACTACTAACCTTGTTAAAAATTTCGACAAGGCTTTTGAACGACGTTTCTTGTATAAAATAGAGTTTACAAAGCCAACAGAAAAGGCCAGAAAGAAATTATGGCAGACTATAATGACAACTATTGATGACAGTTCTGCTGCGTTTCTTGCAGGTAAGTATCAGTTCTCTGGAGGTCAGATCGAAAATGTGGCGCGTAAAGCTGTAGTCGATTCAATCCTGTATGGCGAAGATAATGTCAATCTTGCTAAGATTGAGGAATATTGTAAAAACGAGGTTATAGGAAAATCAAATAAGGTAAGAATAGGATTTTAGCTTTTTGCTTCGTGTCATAACCGG
Organism: Prevotella sp. CAG:255; assembly: GCF_000431195.1. Lineage (NCBI taxonomy): Bacteria > Pseudomonadati > Bacteroidota > Bacteroidia > Bacteroidales > Prevotellaceae > Prevotella > Prevotella sp. CAG:255. The sequence continues at coordinate 75,306 of NZ_HF986775.1, forward strand.
TTGGTAAGCAACAATGTTTTTTTGTTCTTTATTTATATGTTGCTTCTGCCGGTTATTATTGTGTTTCCTCATGGCGTATTGTGGTGCGTCATGAGGACAACATATGAAAGTTCTGGGATTTAAAATATCCAACATTCAGATAGACAGTTTTTATATTTTCTGAAAAATTTATATATTTGCTTCTAATTAATATTTATGAATTGAAATTGGCTGGAAAAAAATAATATGCAAAATACAGATATTATGTATCATGGCTCACATAACTATTTTACTGAGTTTGACTTGAAGCATGTCTTGGAGGGAAGCGGAAAGATTAAGTTCGGTTATGGTGTGTATGTCACTTCAAAATATAGTTCTGCTGCCCATTATTCAGGTCAAAAAGCACAGTCAGAAGGTGAAAACTTTGTCTATACCGTGGCAGTGCCTTCATTGATGGATGATAATTACATAATGTTTAAGCAGCCTGTTAATGCAAAGATTGTTATGCGTACAGAAAATGTGCTTGGTGAGAAAATTCCTGATAAGGTTAAGGCTGACGGGAAATTATTCCGTAAATATCTGGCAAACACACTTACTGGGAATGATGACTTTATCGGAGAGAAAGCCGCTGCCGAGTTTTTGGATAACAAAATCGGTGTCGACTGTATTGTGTGGCCATATTCATGGCGAAATCCTTCTCTTGGTACAAATCGTGCGATTTTTAATGTCAACAAAATAGAGATAATAAGGATTGACCGGGTTTGTCTGGATGCAAGTAAACATCTTATACAAGACACTGTCGTCCCGGTTTTTCAATTAAACAACGAAGTATAGCAGATATGAGTTTTTATAGCATAGCGCCATTCATAGAAAAATACTATCCACAGTATTATTCTATCAAAGATTATCCGAAAGAGCAATGTGTAACCATACATAAAGTTAAAGAAGAGTGGGGCATATTAAGTAACTTCGGACGGACTCCAATAGTAGTCAACGGTGTTGAATTTAAGTCTGCTGAGCAGCTCTTCCAGATGATGAAGTTTAAGGATAAGGATGTTTTGTTGGATATATATGGTGCCGGCAATCCGAAGATGAAAGCAAAGAAATGGGAGAGAGCTTACAGGCGCAGCGATTGGGGACAGATGATTGTTGACGCAATAAAGTTCTGTCTTCAATGTAAGTATGATCAAAATGCAGATTTCAGGGAAAAACTTAAAGATACCGACAACAGATATATAGTTGAGGATCAGACAACATTCCGTAAAAAGTATGCAGATACTTGGGGCGTAAAATTAGTAGATGACAAATATGTCGGTCCAAATCTTCAGGGACGTCTGCTTATGGAATTAAGGGACAACGGTAAGTTGACTTATAGTTTGCCTGATGACGCATTGGATTTTGTCAATTTGCTGAAATAAATTATGCGGATATTTTTATATCAAACTGCTTTTTAGGTGGCTGTATTAGACATAATAATAAGCCCCGAAGCGTCATTGGTTTTACATTCTTGTGTGTGTAAATAATGATGTTTCGGGGCTTATTGTTTTTTGCCTGATGTGTGTCATTCAGGAGTATTATTCGTCCTCATCCTCCTCAACAGCCCGTGCTTCCTTAAATTTCTCTTTCATAGTCGGGTTGTTGTATGTAAGCTTCTTTATTGTCAGTCCGTCTGCCTTGTCGTTGGCAAGGCGGAGGTTGCGCTCGGAGCCTACGAGGGCCTCTTTTATCTTTTGCAGGTGAGTTATCGACTTGTCTATCTCGTCGATGGCTGTCTTAAATTTCTCGCTCGCAATGCGGTAGTTGTTGGCAAACTTCTCCTTGAAGTCGTTGAGGCGGCTCTCAAAGTTGGTTACGTCTACCGACTGGCTGCGCGCAATGGCTAGCTGGCGCTGATACTCTATGCTCTTCTTTGACGTCTGCACAAGTAGCGTTATCAGCGGGAGGAAGAACTGCGGACGGATGACGTACATCTTCGGATAGCGGTGCGACATGTCAACGATGCCCGTGTTGTAAAGCTCACTTTCAGGTTCGAGCAGCGACACAAGTACGGCAAATTCGCATTTCTTGGCTTTGCGGTCCTCGTCGAGTTTCTTCAGGAAGTCCTCGTTCTTATGCTTTGTCGCAGTCTGGTCCATTTCGTTCTTCATCTCGAACATAATGGAGATATATTCAAAGCCGTCTTCGTAGTCGCGGAAGATGAAGTCGCCCTTGCTGCCGCCCGATGCGTCGTTGTCTTTCTCAAAGTAGGCGTTGGGGAATAGCGGGCGCATGCGGTTGAACTCCGTGCTGCAGTGTATTTCGAGCGTCTCGCCGACCATCTTTGTCGACATCCTTGTCTTCAGGTCTTTATAGTAGTCAACCTCTTCCTGCTTCTTTTTCAGCTGTATCTCGTAAGTTTCCTTTATGTTGTTCTCACGCAGTGCGGCCTCATTCTTCTGCTGGTTCACCATGCCCGTAAGCTCAACAATCTTGTTGTCTTTCTCCTTCATGGCGTCCTGCGCCTTTCGCTGTTCCTCAAGCACGGCTATCTGACAGGCATCCTTACTCTGCGAAATGGTGGATTTCAGTTCCGAAATCTCCTTGTCCTTTTTTGCCAACTCACCGGCCAGTTCAAGTGCATTAGTCTGTACCATGCTCTCAATCTTAGCCTTCAGTTCGGATATCTCCTGATTCTTTTTGTTCATTTCTCCGGCCAGTTCGAGTGCCTTGGCCTGTGCCGTGCTTTCAATCTTGGCTTTCAGTTCGGATATCTCCTGGTCTTTCTTGTTCATCTCCCCGGCCAGTTCGAGCGCCTTGGCTTGTGCTGTGCTCTCAATCTTGGCTTTCAGTTCGGATATCTCCTGATCCTTTTTGTTCATCTCTCCGGCCAGTTCGAGTGCCTTGGCTTGTGCCGTGCTCTCTATCTTAGCCTTCAGTTCCGATATCTCCTGGTCCTTCTTACTCATCTCTTCAGCCAGTTCAAGCGCCTTCGCCTGCGCCATGCTGTCTATCTGCGCCTTCAGCCGTTCTATCTCAGTATTCTTTTCTCCTATTTCAAGGTCTTTAGCCGACAGTTGCTGTCCGAACGTCTGTTCCGACTTCATCACGTCGGCCTTCAGTTCTGCCGCATATTGTTTCCTCACTTCTTCAAGTCTGCGGTTGAGTTCGTCGTTAAACTCGGCGTTCTTAACCTGACTGACGATAGAAGCATAGTCGGCCTCGTCTACCTGAAACACGCTCTGACATTTAGGACATCTTATTTCTTTCATATCATCGAGTTTTTGTTATTTCTTACACATTTATAATCTTTATCATATCTGCCAGTTGTACAAAGTAATCATTTGACCAGATATCCAGTTCTTTCGGATTCCTGACAAAAGGCAGGACGTCATTTTTAACCTGATTTATATTGGCAGTTGATAATTTTTCTTTCAGCAACGCGATAAATGTATCCATGTCAATTTCCTCATTATTAAACTGCTTTACGCGTTCTGCCAGATGCTTGAAGTCAAGTGGTACATTATGGCGTACATACCATTCAAAATCATACCAGTCGCGTCCCTTTACACGATTTTTCCAGGCACGGTACACCAGTGCATGCATTTTGCCTGCAAACAGGTCGGGCAAAACAAAGCAGCGTGTCATAAATGAATGTGGCTGCAACAGCAACTTTTGCTCAGTTTCAAATTTCAGCGGTGGCTGTGTGTCAACCTCAATTTTTATTTTTATCGATTTGTCTGTACGGAAAGATATGTCGTAAACATCAGTGTTGTCTTTTAGAAATGCCGATTCAACCTTTCCGAAACTCTTTTTGTCTTTCTTCTTTATTTCCACGTTTCTTCCCACAACGGCAAATTCATCGATGATGGGCTGAAAATATTTCTTGAAATCAAATTCGTCGTCAGGTGCCAAAAGAGAGAAGGCCATGTCTTCGCTAAAGCGTTGAAGACCATGGAAAATACGAAGACATGTACCGCCATAGAACGCAGCCATGTTGAAGAAACCTCCGTTATAAAGACCGGCAAGTATTATTTGCTGGTTAACCTCAAATATGGCATTGCGTTTCTTCTGTTCGGTAGAAAGGTCGTATGCCGAAAGCATACTGTCGTAAATGTCATTTGTCATTGTTTAGCAGTTTTATTAAGGTTCTTATTGATTCCGACTTTTTGCCAGTCTTGGCATATTCTTCAAAGATGTTTACGTTCATCATTAAAAAGTCGTCCATCTCCATGCGTATGTCTTCTTCAAGATACGTTTCAGCATCTTTTATGGATCTTAGATTTACGCTTGGTGAGTTGGCAATCAGGTCACATAGTGCTTTTTCCGGTGTAGCCATCACGAACGCATATCCGTCCTTTTCAATGCTCGACAGTCCTATTGAAAATGATTTTCTTGGGGTGTATGTATATTCAAACCGTCCAAATGCAGTGTCAAAGCTACGTGAATGTTTTAGCGTCATTGACTGCATAGTGTAAACCATTTCAGGTATGAGGCCATAGTAACGCAATGCAGAAGACATAGATACATATGACGGGGTGTAAAGATGATTGGCGATAAGCTCGGTAGACAGAGGCCTGTCTGATATCTCAGGATTACATATGTACAGTCCTCTCTTAAGGCGGATAATATCTCCGCTTTTCTCAAGTTGTCTTATTTTTTGGCTTCCTCCTTTTAATTGTGGATATAGTGATTCAATTATTGAGGACGTTACCGGTATGTTGCCGAGTTTTGCTAAAACATTATTCATGATGTACGGATAAAGTTTACTCAAACAAGATGTCTGGTAAGCATGCTTATTTAGATTAGCATGGATATTGAGAACATTGTTTGTTTTTGCAAATATAGTAAAATTTTGAACAGTAATATATATATAACATACTTAACTGTTCAAAATTTTACAACTTTTATGCCGTCTTAGTGTTTTAGCCTTCTATTTGCTCTTCATTCCGAGGAGCTGGCGAAAGGTGAAGTTTTTTGGAGTGTCTGTCTTCCGTCAGTTCTCTTTTTCTTTTTTATCTTCCAGACAGTCAGCGTCATCTTCTTCATCCTCGTCGTCCTCTTCCGCTTTGTTCGGAATAACGGAGCCCTTCGGGTCGTTGGTCTTCTCGGTGTTCATCCATTGGCGTATGGCTGCCATTCTGGGCAGCAGGCGGATTACGGGCAGGCGGTAGTGGTGAATAATGATGAGCATCATCATCAGTATGCCTATGACCGTCATGTAGCCGTAGCACTCCTTTATGGATATCATCACGGCCTGCTTGGATATCACAGCCATCGTGTCGCTCCACGACGGCAGGTCGAACGGCATCACCGTGCCGTCCATGTTGTCGGCCGCGTTGAGGCTGTTCTTTGATATCGACCAGTTGTATAGGCGCTGCACCGTGGCTGAACCTAAGGCCGTTCCTATGCCGCAGCGTATGTAGCCTATGGAGTTGAGGCCGAAGAAGAAGTGAGAGAAGGGGAGCGACTGCGACAGATATACGTTAGACGCCGAGCCTATCATCACCTCAGACACGCCAAAGGCAAACAGAGGGATGAAGAAAGCCTCTCTGTTGGTGTCGCCGTCGATGAGAAAATACATCGACACTTCGTAAAAGGTGAGCAGCATAAGCGCCACAATAAAGTATTTCTTGAATCCCCAGTGCCACTTTACGAATGTGGCAAAGGCCAGCAGCGAGCCTACCACCACGCCGTAGAGTATAGGCCAGTTGAGCGATATCGTGTTGAGCGAGTCGTATTTCAGCACAGATGACAGATATATCGACTGCAACAGCTTGGGTGCAGCCTGAAGAATGCCAACGCCGAGCAGAAGCAGCATGAGGTGCTGCACTGACCTGAACTTGAATATAGACAGCGGCAGATACGGCTTTTCGTGAAACTTCGACCGGCACAGGGCTGCGGAAAAAAACGCAAGCGTTATGCCCGTGGCCTGCCATATAGTGCTGCTCGTCCACCAGTCGTAATACTCGCCGTAGGTGAACAGCCACATGCCTGATATCAGAAACGCGCTCCAGAGGAACAGACCTATGAAGTCGACACCCTTTAGCGACAGGAACGGACCCGGACGATGGTCGGGTTTCATCATGAAATATACTATGCCGCAATGAATCATCATCAGCGCTATGACAAACAGGTTCATCAGTCGCCAGTTGCCGTAGTATGTAAGATATGCCGTCGTTATGCCAGAAAGATATGTTCCGCCGCACACCATGATGTAGACAACAGGGAAGAACACGGCATAGTTGCGCGACGGCGTTACGCATAGACGGAACACGCTCGTGCAGCCAAACATGCCCAGCATTTTGCAGAAGCCCGCAATGAAGGCCAGTCCCCATATCATCCACGGCTCGGTTACCGACATGGTAAGGGCGTTGCATATTATTATTCCGATGGCAGAAACGAAAAACAGCTGCCGAGTGTACATATAGAATTTCAGCCTGTACATCACCGGGAAGCACACCGTTATGCCGCCCAGGGTGCAGTAGCCTGCCATCTGTATGTCCTCGTTGAGCAGCGCTATCTCGCTTACAATCTGGTTTGAGTACGACGTATTGATGCTTCCCACATACTGATACAGAAAGCCGAACGCCATATACAGCCAGAAGCGCAGCCGTGGCGGCACCCAGTCTTTATACATCAGGAGCTGCCGCGTGCGTATAACGGTGTTTGTCGTATGATATAGCTTGGCCATTATCAGTCGATCATTTCACATTCAACGTTCAGGCCGGCACGCAGCCGCCTTATGTTCTCTTTGCTGTTCTCTTTCGTGAAGCGTATTTTCACCGGCAGTCTCTGTTCCACCTTCACAAAGTTGCCCGTGGCGTTGTCCTGCGGCACTATGGAGTATTGTGCCCCCGTGGCGTTCGACATGGCCTCTATCACGCCCACATATTCAATGCCCGGTATGGCGTCTACGGTTATCCTCACTCGGTCGCCTGGCTTCATCTTTGCCGTCTGTGTCTCCTTATAGTTGGCCACAACCCACACGTCGTTTTCGTCAACCACCGACATCAGCGTCTGTCCTGGCTGCACGAGCTGTCCCTCCTGCAGCGTTATCTTCGATGTATATCCGTCTGCAGGTGCCGTTATCACGGTGTACGACACGTCCAGTGCGGCATAGTCCTTGCGCGCCTTGGCCAGTTTTATGCTTGCGTCCTGCTGTCCCAGCTTCTTTGTCTGTTCGTTCTTGGTCAGCGACGTTGAGCGCTTCTGCCTGCACAGCATGTCATATTCGGCCTTTGTGCTTTCATATCTTGTCTTCACGTCGTCATACTGTTTCTGCGTAACGGCCTTGTTTTTCAGCAGCACCGAGTAGCGTTGCAGGTCGCGTTCGGCGTTCTCCAGTTCGGCCTTTGTGCCCAGTATCGACGCCTCGTTCACGCCTATGTTGCTTTCCGTGGTGCTTATCGCCGAGCTCATCACCGTCTTGCCCGACACGGCGTTCTGCAGTTCGGCTTCGGCCTCTGCCAGCTTCAGCCTGTATTCTCTGTCTTCGAGTATCACCAGCGTGTCGCCTTTATGCACGAAGGAATATTCCTCAACGCACACCTTTTTGATGTAGCCCTGCACGCGTGCGTTCACCGGCACGATGTGTCGGCGCACCTGCGCGTTGTCAGTGAAGGTTGAAACGTTGAATTTTATAAACTGTACACATATCCACCATATACCTATTGCCAGCACAGCCAGAACCACGATGTTCTGGATCATTCGTCTTGTCTTGCGGTTCATGTTTAAAAGTTTCCTGAAATATATTTTAGTTGATAATAATAGTACACCACATTCACGCGTGCGTTAACCAGTCTTACCTCGGCGTCGAGCTTTGACGTCGATGCGTCGAGCATGTCGGTCAGCAGCGACAGGTCGGCCGAATAGCGCTGCTCCACAATCCTGTAGTTCTCGTTGGCCAGTTCCACGTTCTTTTTCTGCGTCTCCACCTGATGGCATGCCTCGGTGTAGTATTTGTACATCTGGTCCACCTTTCGGTCTATAGTTTCCTTTTCGGCCTGGCGGTTGTCCACCAGCTTTGCCGTCTGCATCCTTGCGGCGTTGAGCGAGGTGTTGTCTTTGTAGAAGGCCGACAGGTTCATCGACAGCTTCACGCCCACCCACCATGTGTTAATGTTGTTGTTCTTCACGGGAGCGCAGTTGGTTATCGGGCCTTCGAGACTGTTGCCTGCCGTCAGTCCTATCATTGGCATCATGCGGCTGCGCACAATCTTCTCTTCGGTCTTAGCCTGCGAGTAGGCCAGGTCGAGCCGTTTCAGCTTTGGCGACATCTCGGCCTCCTGTCTCCAGTGGCTTGCTCCAAGGTCGGGCAGATTCATCTCGTCCGTGCCGAGCCATGGCTCTATCATCGTGCCTTCGTCAAGTCCGAGATACACCAGCAGACTGTAGTTAAGATGTTCCACGGCGTCGGCCACGGTGCTTCTGTCGTAAGTAAGGTTCGACAGGGTCAGTTCGTAGCGCGTAACGTCGTTTGCCAGTGCCAGCCCTTGTTCAGAGCGCACCTTCATCTCCTCAATCAGTTGTTTTGTCAGCTTGATGTTCTCGTCGTACACACTCAGCAGGTTGCGGTTTTTCAGAAGACTGAGATAGCAGTCGAGCACCTCCATTTTAATGTTATCCGTAACAATCTTCAGGTCGGTAGATGCCATCTGTGTCTGATATCTCGTCTTCTGTATTCCTGCCGTTATCTCACCTCCGGAGTATAGAGGCTGATAGAGCGAAAGAGAAAGCAAGTTGCCCAGATGGGGCATTGCCGAACGTGTAGGGTCCGAAAAGTCACGTTCCAGAATTGTTGCATCCCCCAGATAATTTACTCCTGCTTCCAGACCGATGTCGGGCAGTCGCTTTGCCCTTGCGTTCTTTTCTAGTTGTCTGGAAATGTTCACATCCTTTTGTGCCGCTTTAACTTCTACATTCGATTGTTCCACTCTTCTAAACAATTCGTCAATTGTCATCCTCAACGGTTTCTGAGCGGACACCCGGCACGCCATAACACTGCTGCCGGCAAATAATAACAACACGGCTAATTTCCGTAATCTCATACTTTATGTCGCTTTTTTGGTGTGCAAAATTACGGATTTAACTTTGATTAAGATTATTCTATATCCGCCCTAAATTTGTCATATACGAAACAAATAGCCTCGTTTTGTCCATTTTTCATGTTCTTTCTGTGTTATTTATCTTACCATAAGCCCCAATGCCATGTTAATGATAATGTCTTAATAATTCTGTTATTTGTTAATTATTTTTGCAATTGTCTTGTTGAGTATATTGTTATTTGGAGTTAAAGGAGTATTTTCTAAGTGAAGAACGAAGAGTGAAGAGTGAAGAATCCAAATGCCTTGTTGGATATTGTAATTGGGAGTTAAAGAAGTTAAAGGAGTTATCGCTCACTAAGGTGAGCTAGGAGCATATTTAAGTGAAGAGTCTTTAACTACTTTAACTCCTGACATAGACATTACGGAATCCTCGTTCCGACCCAATTATGGCTCCACTTTAAAGCATGGGCATGCTTTGCGTGGGTTTAGGTCATGATGGCCTACGATAAGGGCTTTAGGAAACAGACGGTGCATTCTCTCTACTAAAGATTTCAAGGCTTTGCGCTGGGCTTCAGTCCTGGTGTCGGCCGGCTTGCCGTTGGCGTCAAGTCCGCCTTCGTAGCAGATGCCGATAGAGTGGGAGTTATGGCCTTCGCAGTGCGCTCCGACCTTTTCTATGGGCCGTCCGTCGTGCACGGTGCCGTCGCGCGTGATATAGAAGTGGTATCCGATATCTCGGAAGTGTCTGTGCATTATATGGTCGCGCCGGCACTCCTCAAAGCTCAGGCTCCTCCCTTCGGGAGTCGCCGAGCAGTGAATGATGATAAGAGTAATTGTTCTCATCGGTCATGTAAGTTTACATACAACTCTGTAAGCCGAAAGCTGCAGCCACAGCCGACAGCACACTGATTACAGTCTGAATAATAATCTTAAAGATAGTTTTCTTCTGGTCGTTCATATTTATTATAAATTTAATATTAAGTTAAAGAAAAAGAGCCCCTCCAAACCTCCCCCGTGGGGAGGCTTCAAAGTGGCTTCTTTTCGTCACTCTGCGTAGGGCTGTTTTCAATCCGCTTAAACTATCGCAGTATTACGAAAGTGAAAACTTAAGAATGAAAATCCATATGTCTTGTGGGTTCAATTCAACCATGAGTTAAAGTTAGAGTCAACGGCAAACATAATGCTTGCGAAAAGGACCTACAATACAATTGGATTGACTAACGTCAAACTCTGTTTTTTCACTTTTCACTTAAATTCCTCCTCCTTCGCCGGTGTCAGTTACCGAGTATTTCGTGAGCTGTTTCACCACGGCGTCCTGTTTCAAGGTAGAGGTCGAGAGGTTACCGGTGGCACGTGCGCGGAGTTTCAGACCGCTGACATATTCGGCCACGTTGAAGGCGGCAACAGAGGCGGCACCCTTGCTCCTTATACCGACGGAGAATATCGCCAGGTCGTCCAGCTTAACGTTCTTGCCGTCGAGCAGCAGTTCCTTGATACATGCAATCATGTCTTTCAGCACACCGTGTATAACTCCGGGCGAGTAGGGAGTGTTGTGAGTAGACATGTGCTTGGCAAGCATCTCCGTGTCGTAAGTCTCGTCGCACACGGCGCGGGCGTACCATAGGTTATACCCCGTGTTGCCTTCCATCTTGTTCTGATACAATTTGTAACGAATCATAGTTTTTTAAGTTTTAAAGATTAATAATACGATTATAATTCACAATTCACAATTCATAATTCATAATTAATTTACCCGTTCTTGTCAGGAGTTAAAGTAGTTATAGGAGTTATCGCCAGCGGAGCAGGCTAGTAGTTAAAGTCAAATGCATTGTTGATTCTTCTCGCAATCACTACGTTTGCTAATGTGCCGGCGGATCTACGCTCCGCCGGAAAGGAATATCAGGAACCAACGGTCAGCGTAGCTAATTATCAATCCGCTTACTTCCTGTTTCACCAATTAGCTGCGCCGAACTCCGTTTCTTGTCAGGAGTTAAAGTAGTTATGGTAGTTATCGCCAACGGAGCTGGCTAGTAGTTAGAGTCAAATGCATTATTGATTCTTCTCGCAATCACTACGTTGGCTATTGTGCCGGCGGATCTGCGCTCCGCCGGAAAGGAATATCAGGATTTTCAATCCGCTTACTTCCTGTTTCACCAATTAGCTTATGCTGAACTTCTTTTAGCTTACGCAGAACTACGTTTCATAATTATCAATTTACTGAACTTTCTTTTGCAAAGATACAACACTGCAAAAGTCAGAAATGAGATAATGTGTAAAATGGTGAGTTACAGTGACTTAAAGTTACATAAACCTTTGCTTATCTCGCAATTTTTTCGTATCTTAGCTACATAATAACAGTCCCCGTTGCCGCAGGCATCTCACGCCTTTCTACGGAGCGACGGAGTCTTTAAGTCAAAGCAGATATGGAATGTTTCAAGATACGCACATACGGCCGCATGGAGCTTGCCCAGGCTTACTGCCCCGACATGAATCCCCGTGCCGCCTATCATAAGCTCTCATTATGGATAGACCGCTATCCTAACCTTCGTGAACAACTTGCAGCCATAGGCGCATCGCCTAAGTCGCGCACCTATACGCCCGCACAGGTAAAACTGATCGTAGAGGCATTAGGGGAACCGTAGTGCGCAAGCAGGCTTGCGCAATTAAAAATTAACAGTTAAAAGTGAAAAATCCAATTGCTTTGTTGGATATTGTAATTAGTAGTTAAAGTAGTTAGAGGAGTTATCGCCAACGGAGTTGGCTAGGAGCATATTTAAGTGAAGAGTGAAGAACGAAGAGTGAAAAATCCATGTGCAAAAGTAATGCTTGCGTCAATAATCAACAAGACTAATGTGCCGGCGGATCTGCGCTCCGCCGGAATTGAATATAAGGATCTCTGATCCGCTTAAAATACCGCTTATTTAAGTTAAGGATGATAAGTTAAAAATCCAAATACCAAATTGGTATAATGTTATAAGGTAATTTTAAATAGGAAGTAATCGGACAGTTCTGGCGAAAATTAAAAATTAAAAGTTAAAAATCTAAATGTCTAAGCGAGTTTAAAACAATATGATAATGACAGAAATAGGAAGTAATCGGATCACAGATCCTGATATTC
>NZ_HF986776.1:0-791 GCF_000431195.1 Prevotella sp. CAG:255
ATGGCCGACCTTTGCCGCACGAAGAAGCAACGAGCCGCTACCGCAAGTCGGGTCATACACATTGCGAAGCCGCGCATGACCGATAGACACAATTTCAGCCAATATCTGACTAACCTCTTGCGGTGTATAGAACTCTCCGGCTTTCTTTCCGGCTCCAGCGGCAAACTGGCCAATCATATACTCGTAGGCATCGCCAAGGATGTCTATTTCTTCCGATGCCTCCACGCCAAACTTTATATCGTCCAATGCCAACAGTACATTGCTGACGAGCGTATTCTTGTCATCTGCCGTCTTGCCCAGTTTAGGCGAAGCAAGGTCAATATCAGAGAACAGACCACCAAAATCTTCCTCGCTGTCATGCCCCAATGTGCTATCCTCAATGCGCTTTAACGAGCGTTCAAGAATGGGCAATATGTTCTCTTTCTTCTTTATCCGGTCTATCACCGATGAGAAAAGGTAAGTCGGTTCGATGAAGTAGCCGACACCCTCCAAGCATTGCTTTTTCAGTTCCTCTTGCAGTTCGGCGGCATCCTCGTCCTCCATAGTCCACAATTCTTTGAAGGACACTTCATCATCCACCAAGGCATTGTTTGCGTATGCTTCTATCTTCTCCGAAAGGTATTTGTAGAAGATGAAGCCCAAAGTGAAATACATGAAATCGCTGGCCGACATATTTCCGCGCAACTTATTGGCCACTTCCCAAAGTTGGTCACGGAGTTTCTGTTGTAATTCTTCGCTCATATTCTAATCTAATTTTTCTATGTTATAACCCAATTCCGCAGACAAAGACA
>NZ_HF986777.1:0-1535 GCF_000431195.1 Prevotella sp. CAG:255
TAGTTTTGAAAACCTAAAGGTTGATGTTTGACAATAGGCTACAAGAAGCAACAATGCTATTGTTCTGTCGGATATGCTATCCGACAGCATTAAGTATCAGGATCTGTGATCCGAAATTCATACCTTTTAATCAAAAAATAGGAAGTAATCGGATTGAAAATCCTTATACTTAATTCCGGCAGATTATAAATCAGCCGGCACATTAGTCTTGCTGTTACATACCATAGTTTTGAAAACCTAAAGGTTGATGTTTGACAATAAGCCACAAAGCATTTGACTTTAACTTCTTTAACTACTCTAACTCCTAAAGAATAAAAATGATCACCACCGGCATCTTCGGGGGCTCTTTCAACCCCATACACAACGGACACGTAGAGCTGGCGCGCCTGCTGTTGGCAAGTGCGGGACTAGATGAAATATGGTTTGTCGTGTCGCCGCAGAACCCGTTTAAGCGTGCTGCCGACCTGCTTGACGACGAACAGCGGCTAAAGATGGTAGAGCTTGCGCTCAAAGGCGAGCCGCGTATGCATGCCTCCGACTATGAGTTTCGCATGCCCCGTCCGTCGTATATGTGGCACACCCTTCAGTCGATGAGCCGCGACTATCCCGACCGCCGGTTCGTCCTGCTCATAGGTGCCGACAACTGGGAGCGCTTCAGCGAGTGGTATGCCTGGCGCGACATCCTCAGTCATTATCGCATAGTGATATATCCCCGCGGCGGTTCTGCCGTAGATGCCGCGTCGCTGCCCGAAGGAGTCAGTCTCGTAGACACCCGTCTGATAGACATCAGCAGCACGCAGGTAAGGCAGTTCATTGCCGCCGGCCGTCCGATAAACGGTCTTGTGCCCGACAGCGTGGCCCGTTATATCAGCGACAACGGTCTGTATGCTCCTAAAGTTTAAGTCGGTGGATAACATATCGGAGCTGTTTTTCCGTAATTCTGATATTGTTCTTATTGCATTGCTAATTGTTAAAACACAGCATGAAATAGGTAAAAACTCAGGACAAAAATATTTTTCATTCTAGAAAATCAACTTATAACGTATGTTAAAGATGATGGCATTGATACCACGCTTCTTTAACATACGTTTATTTTTATGCCTATTTTCAACATCAAAATCAGCCCTTTTTCGTTCACAAATGCCTGCTTTTAATGTCGTAAACGTATGCTTTTGTGATGCTAAACCTATCGTTTACGGGTGAAAAGTGGCCGAGTAATGTTTTTTAACTATTGCCTTCTTGCTTCGTAATCTTGGTAAAAGCCGATATATCAACACTTTACCGGAAATGTCAATTTTGTGCAATTTTTCGCACCAAACCACGGTTTCGTGATGAGCATGGCAATTCTGGAGAGGTTAAAAGTTTATTTTAGTAGTTAAAGGAGTTAGAGTAGTTAAAGAAGTTAAAGTCAAATGTCTTGTGGCTTAAAAACAAACGGCATATACCAACAAAGCTAATGTGCCGGCTGATTTTCAATCTGCCGGAATATAGTATCAGAATTTTCAATCCGCTTGCTTCCTATTTTTTTGATTAAT
>NZ_HF986778.1:0-24359 GCF_000431195.1 Prevotella sp. CAG:255
GCCCCGCGACTTGCATGTGTTAAGCCTGTAGCTAGCGTTCATCCTGAGCCAGGATCAAACTCTCCACTGTAAAATTTCTTTATAATGTAATCAATACCCGAAGGCAAAGATTAATTTAATCTGCTCTGTAATGTACGCATTTCATTATCCAGTATATGTGAATTGCCATCTTTGCTAGAAATGAATCAAGCAATATGGACGGAACCCTACATGTTCTTCCCTTCATGTTTCTTATCAAGAAACGACTGAAGGCCTGTACTGTTTCTGTTGTATATGTAAACTTTTCAAAGAACTCTTTTCTTGTTCGCTATCACTATCGTTGTGAAAGCGAGTGCAAAGATAAGGGGTTTATTTTATTCTCACAAACTTTTTGAGGATTATTTTTCAAAAATATCAATTTTTCCACTCAAAATTGATATAAATCAAGCAAAACAGGATAATTCTTCGTAAAATCTACGAATTTTACACTAATTTTAAAAATTTAGTCTAAAACCCAAAAACAGATAAAAAAATTGGAGTTTTATTCATATAAAGAAGATATATTCTTTTTGATTTTCAAATATGCCATAATTCATTTTAGCCAAAATCTGTCATTAGGCCGCACATTGCATTACCAATTTTGTGCATTAATGCTTTCAGTCAGTCTTTTGTTTCTATTGGCATCTTCTTGTTCGCTTTTCCTGACATACCGAAAATGCACTCGATATAAAGAAAAATACAATCCAAATCATAATAACTGATTGGGGTTAAATAAAAAATCCGTTATCCGGAGAGACTCCTTCAAACGGATTTTTCTTGATATGTCTGGTTTTTATTTGTTCACCACTTTATATGACTTTACTTTCTTGCCGTCTGTAACCTTTAATATATATATACCCTGTGGCAGCGACTTGAAATCTTTTCCATTTTTCAGCAACACACCATCCACTGAATATATCTGATAACTTGCAGAAGCGCCATTCTCGATGTCAGCAGGACTTTCTATTGCAGTGGCAGAAGAAGATACAAACAAATTAATGTTGCGAGTCATTGTATACTCTGTCGTACCATCACCACAGAAAACAGGTATAGTGAAAAGTCCGTCGGCATTAATGTCCGGCTCTATGCTGAGCGTACCGTCAGAATTATCCATCACATTCCATCCGTCAGGACACTCATAGCCATAAAATGCCGAATTTTTATCAAAGCCAACAAACAAGGCATTTAAGTCAATCTTACTCTCAACACCAGGAAGAATCTGATAATTTGGTTCAGCCATCCAATTAAGATACTCTTCCAATGCTGTGTAACCTTCGGCATTAAGCGTATTATTATCTTCGAGATTCGGATTTAATCCCTTGGCCTTCTCCCACCAGTCTGGCATACCGTCGCCATCTGTATCAAAATCGGCACCGCGTGTCTCGCCTACTTCAGGGAAATAAACATATCCTTCAGCATCTGTCTCGCGGTCGATAAGTCCCAGTTTACCCGAAACACTACCCTTTGTACTTGTCGTGCCATTGTATGTCTCGCTTACCATGCGCATATCGTGCTCATCAAAATAAGGAAGATTGGCTCCGACGTCAGACAGAACCGACTTATAAGCATCCTTTGCATCCTGTATTTCAGCCTTGGAATCGAAGAAGGGCTTGTCTACGAACACCGTCCAATCAACCACCTGTCCCCCAGATGTCTCATATCTGTAAGTTTCGTCAAGCGCATCTTCTGTAACAGATCCGTCCTTATTTATTCTAAGATTGCCTTTAACATAATATGACTGCGAACCTGTGCCGGTGCCTTCAAGCTGTGCACGCAACAAGAAGCGCTGAGTGGTTGCAGGACCCATCTTATAATAGTTATTGACAAAGTTGCATTCATGTGTTCCGCCGTCTGTGGCACGTCCGCCCCAGTTATATACTACATTATTAAATACGTCATGATGTCCGGCATAACTTCCGGCTCCGTCAAGTCCGCCGCTCAAACTCCAGTTGCGCCCTTCGTTATGAACAAGAAGGTTATGGTGATAAGTGGCAGTGTCGCCGCCAATGGTAGCAGCATATCCGTGTGCCGCACCTGGACCATAATTAGGATGATTTGCCACGTTGAGGGCTTCAGAGATAAGAGTGCGCTGCAATGTGATGTTCTTGGCATTGCGCGAACTGAAAGCCTCGTCGATGGTCCATCCTACAGAGCAGTGGTCCATTATCGCATTATTGTTGCCGGCCATACCAAGACCGTCGAGTCCTTTTGCCTGATCAGCCACATCGTCATTATGATATCCACGGCGCATACGGACGAAGCGTGTGATGCCGTCGCTTGCCACACCGATAGGAGCACCACGGAAAAGGATACCTTTGCCGGGAGCTGTCTGTCCTGCGATGGTAACGTATGGGTCAGAACATGTCAGACGAGACTTAAGATTGATTGTTCCGGAAACATCGAATACTATAGTACGAGGACCGTCAACTTCAGTAAGTCCATATCTGAAAGTGCCGGGAACAGGAGCCTCTTCAGCAGAATAATCTTCAAGAGACGTTACATGATAAACACTTCCGCCACGACCTCCGATAGCATACTTTCCATATCCTTCGGCTCCGGGGAATGCTATGCGGCGCGGACGGAACGACCATACATCACTCGGATAGGCGTTACCTTCGGCATCAATCTCGTCAACACGCCAATAGTATGTATTAAGTGCCGACTCGGCGGCAGAGAGGTTGCTTACTGTGTAAAAGTCATCATTTGTCTCGCCGACCTTCACCAGCTGATCGGCTGATGTGCCCATATATACAACGCTGCTGACTGCTATCGGCGCTTTAGTCCACCTCAGTGTGAGCGAACCGTTGTCTGCATCGACATGATAGTCGAGATTTGCGGGATAAGGATCTAAAGCCGTTGAATTAGGATTCGACTCATCCAGCACAATACCACTGAGGAATATTCCGGAAGTACCATACGTAACACCTGCCTCTGGCTTTGACACAAAACTTACAGTTACGTCAGCACCCTCAACGGCATTAAACGTTATATAAGCCTGTCCGCTGGCAGACGGGCTTTCGGCCCTTGACGACATTATTATATTTTCGGCAACCTTTACGCCATCCACCAGCACGTCAATCGGTGCTACCGAAGAGATATTGCCGTCAGTAACATTGAGATATGCCAACAAGGAGTGGCTGCCGGCTGAAAGTCCCTTAAAGACAAGGTTCATCGTAGCACTCTCCGTTGTAAGCTGAGGAGTGTTGCCGTCGGAATCAAATCCATATACAGCCACACAGTCGCCTACAAGCTTAGAATGCTTGTTCACTCCGTCTTTCCACCAGTTAGATTTCAGAGTTCTGTTTGTAACCGACTGGTCGCCACAGTTGACAACAAGTGTCAGTTTGCGGGTTTCGTCGCCAGGCACTTCAATGTCTGTAAGAGTGTCAGCAACTGCCTTATCTACTGTCCATCCGATATATTTGTCCTCCGTGTCGCGCCCGGGATTAAGCGGAGCGTTATCAAAGTCGATACGCTGTGCCTGCGCTGACAAACTCAACGCACACAAAGAAGCTCCTATTAGCAAATGTTTTTTCATAAGATTAATAAAGTTAATAATTTATATTTATATAATAAGACTTGCTTCATTTTAACGGCGATATAGCCATAATAATAGACAAATCATAAATATAACGATTACGCATAAGTGTTGTAATCACACTTTGGAAAGCAGTTCCATGCTATTAACATTTTTTAATCCATCAAGTCTTATGAACTATTTTCAACAAATACATCTAAACATTATGCACATATTTTGTTTCGATCAGCAAAACAATTTTTTCAAAAAAACTCATCACTCATCACATTGACACGTAACGCAATAATCTTCAATGAGTTACAGCGTGACGAGTTGTTGTGACAACTCATCACGCTGTAAAACCGGATACACATTTTACGTATATAAAAACAGCAGGATTATGATGATGTGACGAGTTGAGTATTCAACTCATCACACGCTAAAGCATTGAATATTAGTGAATTAAGGACAATTGTGATAAGTTACGAGTTTCTAAGAAAAACTTTTTATGAATCATGCCGTACACGCAGGAGCAGGCATCTTGCATTGCAATATGTGGCATATCAGCAGGCTATAAGCCGTCAATCAGAATCCAAAAGGCCACATATTGCAGCATGCATAACAGGCAAAGTCAGAACATACACTCTGCCACTGCACCACAAGACCAATACATTATATTATATAGAGCAGAAGAATGTCACCAGGAACGGCACACTGAAATCAACCAAGAAGCCGTGAAATACAGACAGCATGACAAACTGCTGGCCTGAATAGCGCAATATTATAGGCAAAGTGGTGTCCATCGTCGTGGCTCCACCGGCAGAAATAGGAGCAAGTTTTCCGAAGAACTTAACCAGCAAAGGAGCACAAAGGAGCGCTATAAGTTCACGCGAGATATTAGCAAGGAGAGCCACCGTGCCCAGCTCAGCTCCACGATATTCTGTGATGAATATGCTTGACAATGAATAATAGCCGAACCCCGAACCGACAGCAAGACAGTCGGTAAAGCCGTGGCGCGGAAACAGGAATGAAGCTGCAGCGGTGCCTGCTAGGGTGCCTACAATGGTCATAAGAGGCAGAAGCATAAGCCGCGGATTGACCGAACGTATGCTGGCGAATATCTTAGAGTCGCTGCCTACGCTGACACCTACAAAAAACATCAGGGCGCACAAAGCACCAAAGCTGACGCTGCTATTGCCCACCAACGAGTCGGGGAGAATGTCGTTCATGCCGAAGACTATACCCAACACAAAAAAGCCGACGATAATAAGACTGTCTCTCATCGCTCACCGCTCCTTTCTGCATAACGCCATAAAGCCCATGCCAGAACGGCACTGCCCAACGTGCCTGCCACTGCAAGGACAAAAGCCTCGACGCCAAGCGACTTCAAATTACGTATTATCTCGGGGTTTGCTCCCACCTCTACTCCAAGCAGAAACAGAAGCACCCATATAAGGAACATTACAACGCGGGGCAAAAACGTCATGCGGCGGTTACGCAGCAAGCGCCCTAAAAGCATGCCTGAAAGCATGACCAAAATAACTGTAAACATTACGTCTGCAACTATCTTATAGTAAACCTAAGACCTAAATTAAGATTAAAGTTAAACGGCTTATCCTTATATATGTTAGACACACTGCTGCCGTTATCGAAATAATAACTTACACCCGGCTCCACATACAGACCCAGAAGGTTGCTGAAGTTGTACTGCACACCTGCGGCAGCATTCACCGACCACTGCGGCCTGCTGTCTTTCATGTCGGTCTCAGTGCGCTTCATTATTGTCTGGTCTGAAACATACTCCGTGCTCGAACGACCTGAAACGCAAAACTCGGCCATGGTGCCGGCAGAGGCATAAACCTCGAGGAAGTCAGTCTTCCAGATATCATAGTTCACACCCAAAGGTATACCTACATAATGAAGTTTCTGCTCTGTGCGGAATCCGCCTTCATCATCACCTGAAGCAATGTCAGACGACAGATAAGAATAGCTCATACCTGTCTCCACGCCAAGTCTGTCAAGCAACTTGAAACGCACAGACATACCGAGTCTGACCGGCTGGCGGTGTTTAACCTTCACCTCGTTCTCCTCTGTCTCGGCGGCTCTGAGGTTGTCGTTCATAGATGTAAGCATGACAAAATCCTTGTTCAGAACCGGATCAACGTAAGCGTTCATCTGCTGCTGAGACATCATGCCGCCATTAGAAGTGCCTCCAATAGACATGAAGTTGGCCCCATATACGCCTACCGACACGCCTGAGTCATGACGCTTGTGTGAACTGACAGCCAGCAGGTCATCATTGTCTGCACGATAAGACGACTGTCTGCGGCCGGAAGGCTGATGTCTCACTACAGACACCTCCTTCTTTGCAGTTTCAGCAGCTTTGTTTTCTTTATCTGCGGCCACACCGGCCTCAGCCACGAGGTTTTCGTCAGCAGTCTCTACCCTTACGCTGTCTACGGCAGCACGTTCTTTTGCTCTCTCAACTACAGCTGCCACTCCGGCCTTTAGCCTAGACAGCGCGGGCTGTACGGCATCGCCGGCTTCATCTGTAGACGCAGATTCATAAGCAACATTATCTGAAGACTTTGCGGCAGAAACGTCAGCCGACTTGTGAGACGCACTGCCCACAGACGCCAGCTCAGTAGGTGCAGGCTGACTATACTTAACCAGACCGACAACCAAGGCGGCACAAACGGCAGCTGCGGCAGACCATCGTCCCCAGAGAGGAACGATGCGTGCCCGGCGCTTGCTTGTGCTACTGTCTACGGCATCAGCACCTGCCTCGGCCATGGCAGACTCAATATCATCCCACAAGCCTTCCGGAACGGGAGCCTTTCTGTCGTCAAATCGTTTTCTGAGATCTTCTATCCATTGTTTTTCCATGACCTAATCATTTTTATGTGCTGTTTTATATTCTTTAATACGTTTTGCAAGCAGGGCCTTTGCCCTAGAGAACTGAGATGCCGACGAACTTTCGCCAATGTTAAGCATACGTGCAATCTCTTTATGACTTTTGTTTTCAAACACATAGAGGTTGAAAACCATTCGATAACCAGGAGGGAGAGACAAAATCAGCTTATTGATTACATCATCCGGCACGCCTTCCACTTCAGGTTCGTCGGCCGTGTCGGGCACATTCTCGCCATATTCAATAAAACTGTAAGTGGCGCTTTTTCTTATAAACTTCAACGACTCGTTGACCGTTATCCTTGCCATCCATGCCTTCAAAGAACCGTCGCCGCGATACTCGAATGTAGAGAGCGACATAAAAATCTTGATAAAGCACTCCTGCAAGACATCCTTGCGGTCGTTTTCGTCTGCGATATAGCGACCACACACGGCAGACAAATATTCTGCATATCTGTCATAAAGGAATTTCATTGCACCCCGGTCTTTCTTAACTACCATTTCGACGAGGTCGTTCTCTTTATATCTGCCGTAGTTTTTTGTCATTCTTTAATATCGAAAAGGCCTGCGCCAAAACACTCGGCGGGGCCTTTTCTGAAATATAATCAACAAACAATAATAATCCGGATTACTTAACACGCGATGAATATGCCGGCTTTTCGGCTATATTCGTGCTTCCGGCAGCCTTACGGCTGCAATAGTCGAACTGTATTGACTTCTCGCCGCTGAACGACTTATATTTCAATGTCAGTTTCACGGTCTTGCCTTCTGTGTCAGGCAGGTCGCTCAGGCGGAAAGCCACAAGGGCATCGCCCCATACTCCGTTGACATCGCCAAAGGCATTGTGACGGAACTCAACCTCATACGGGTCATCGGGATTAACTCCGGTGAACAGGTTGACGAAGTGTGCCACTCCATTGTTGCCCCAACGTGTGCGGAAACGCAGAGTGAGGTATCCGTCTTCGGCAATGTTTACCCAGTCTTTTACAATCTCTATCGGATCTTCACCATATTCAGCCTCGCCTTCTTCACCCGGATAAGGCACACCCTTCTTTGTCAGTATGCTGTCCATCCAGTTTATCTCTACCGACTTGGTATAGTCAGAGTTGACAGGCTTCACCTCTGTAAAGCATACCAGCGCCCTTACCTCCTTGTCGCCGTAAGGCGAAGTCTTCATGTTTGTGGGGAACAGCGTGGTGCTGTCGTCCAACTGAAGGTAAAAACCGTTGTCGCTTACGGGCTTCACCGTAACAAGCGCGTTGGGATAAGGCGGATAATACCAATAAACATCGTTGTCGTTGTCACAAGAGGTGATTGTGAAAACCGACATCATGGCCAACGCTATCACTGTAAAGAATTTCATTGCTTTCATAACATATTTATTATTTATCTTACACCAATGAAATCATCAAAGTGCATTTTACTTGCGTACCGTCAAATGTTTTTAAATTTTATTCACATTTTCAGGAATGAAAGCGGGCCATGATGCAGGAAATATGGCTAGGAAACGCCTAATTACTTCTTAATATTCTCTATCTCTATGCTCTCAAGGCTGCCTGTAACAGGATTGAGAACAATGCTCGTAAGCAGTTTCTTGTCGAAAAGTCCTTCGTCAAGAGCCACCACCTGACCAAACTGAGCGGCATAAAGCTCGTATGCAGCCCATTGTTCGGTGCCCTTAAACAGAGTAACCTTTATCTTTCCCGGAAGATTTACATAAAATCCGCCATTGTCCTTGGCCTTCTTCGTGCTGAGCAGATTTTCCTGAACAGACGGCATGATATGCTTGTCTTCAACACTTACATAATATGGATTGCCGCCAAGGTCGTCGGCATCGGTTATGCCCATCCACTTCGAGAAGCGGAACAGCAGCTGGCGGTCGGTTTCCTTGTTAGGCACAAACACAATCTCGGTTTCAATAGTGTCCTTAACGGTAACACCCGTAAAGAGCTGCATAAGTCCGCTCTCCTGCTCGTCAAGGTTGCGCATCATTATCTTGAGCTGCTCGCCGTCCTTAGGCATAAAGTCGGCCTGTCCCTTGCTCAGCAGGCTGCGGCTGTCGCGTATGTCATAAATCTCAAGAGCGCAAAGCTCAGCCATCTTGGCCGAACTGCCTGCCGAGAGAACATCCTCGTTCATATAGTCGCGCGGATTTAGCGGTGCAGGCTTCGGCGCAGGCTTAAACGGCACACGCTCCTTTATCTGCTTCGGCTCTGCATTTATGGCAAGCAGCACACCGTTATCGTCGAGTTCAAGCGTCTGTATATTATGTTTAGAGTCGACCGGAGCCACATAAAACTTAGACGTGTCGCGCTCGCCTTCAGAGTTAATGTCAAGTCCCAACATGCGGTAGGTAACAGATGGCTGCATGCTGACATTTCTCACCTTCATATATTTTTCGGCATAAACGGCAAACTCGCCCGGCGTATAGGATGTCTTTTCCATCTTCACCGTAAAGCGCAACTCGGTACGTGGAAGATAATACCCGGTTCCCTCTGCCACGTTCTTACCTTTCTGGGCAGATGCGGCATGAAGTCCCATTGTAAAAAGCAATGCACATGTTATCAGCTTCTTCATAATATCTCATTATTTTCGGTTCTAACTTATAATATATGGAAAAGGCAACGGCCATAAGGCCTGTTGCCGGTTAATCTTCCAGACGGCGGAACGCCTGTGGCAGATATCTGATGATGTCGCCTGCCACCATACTCTCCATTCCTATCTCTTTCGCAGCGAGGTCGCCGGCAAGTCCGTGCAGATACATTCCCAGCATACATGCGTCAGCCTGCCTGTAGCCACGCGCCAAGAGTCCTGTTATTATACCGGTCAGCACGTCGCCGCTTCCGGCTGTTGCCATTCCGGCATTTCCCGTAGAGTTGAAAACGATGTTTCCGTCAGGCATACACAAGGCTGAATTGTGGCCTTTGAGTATGATATAAGCCTGCAGGTGCTCTGCCATGTCGCGGGCATTGCTCAGGCGCTCATAGCTGTCGTTGAACCTGTTGCCCGACAAGCGCTCAAACTCTCTTGGATGCGGAGTCATTATTATGCCCTTGGGCAACTGCTGCAGCCATGCCCTGTGGCTTGCAAGGATGTTCAGGCCGTCGGCATCAACCACAACAGGAATCTGCGCACGGCGCACCTGACTGATAAATGCTATAGCTGCGCCTTCCTGCATGCCCAGTCCGGGTCCGATGCCTAATGCATCATAGTCAGCTGTCTCAACCGACTCTGAGAAGAAGGTTTCTTCCTTGTCGACATGCATTATGGCTTCGGGAACAGACATCTGCAGTATGTCGTTGTTGCGTCTTGGCGTGCAGACGGTCACTTTACCCACACCGCTGCGCAGGCATGCCTTTGTGGCAAGCACGGCGGCTCCGGCCATGCCATAGCTGCCGGCTACGATGAGCGCATGGCCCATGTCGCCCTTATGCGCAAAACAGTCACGATGCAGCAGGCGCGGTCTGAGGTCGTTCTCCTCAAGAATGCGATAATGTGATGTCATCTGCTCCATGCCTTCCTTGCTCAGCCTTATGTCGAGCATGCGAAGCTTGCCGATAAACTGTTGGTTCTCGGCAAAAAGGAACGACAACTTTATGTTTTGCAGTGTCAGCGTAAGGTCAGCCTTTATGATGTTTGCCCTTACGTTATAGGTGTTGTCCTCAGTCATCAGTCCTGACGGTACGTCGATGCTCACCACCGTAGCAGCCGACTGATTGATGTACTTGACAAGCGAGGCAAAGCCTCCGGCCAGCGGCTTGTTGAGCCCCGAACCGAACAGGCCGTCGATGACAAGCATGTTCTTTTCGAGTTTCGGAGGGTCAAACTCGTTCACCACCTCGTCAAACTTTCTTACAGCCCTGCATTCAATAAGCCTCTGCTTGTTGGTCTTGCAGTCTTCAGACAAGTTGCCGTTGATGTTGAACAGATAAACGCTTACATCATATTTCTGCTCAGCAAGCATCCTCGACACGGCAAGGGCGTCGCCTCCGTTGTTGCCCGGTCCGGCAAAAACAATCACCGGCATACCATTGCTCCAAGTTTCGGTAATGGCATGCGTTATCGATTTAGCCGCACGCTCCATCAAATCTATCGATTTAACGGGTTCGTGCTCTATTGTATATTTGTCAAGCTCACGAATCTGAGCACCTGTAAAAATCTTCATCAGTGCAAAAATACAAAATTAATGCCAATCGCTTATTAATGTTTGATATATTTTTAGTAATTTTGTGCCAAAATATAAAAAAAGCACTATGGACCCAATAACAATCCATGACAAAAAATTCAAGATTTCTTATCCCGAAGCCGAGATTATGAAGCGCGTCAAGGCGGTTGCAGACCGCATAAACAAAGACATGAAGGATAAGAACCCGCTGTTTCTGGCCGTGCTCAACGGCTCGTTTGTTTTCGCAGCCGACCTTATGCGGCTCATAACCATTCCGTGTGAGATTTCCTTCGTGAAGCTGGCCTCATATCAGGGCACAATGTCTACAGGAAAAATCAAGGAGGTTATAGGCATCAACGAGGACATCTCTGGCAGAACAGTAATAATCCTTGAAGACATTGTTGAGAGCGGACTGACAATGAAACGCATGATAGACTCGCTCGGAACGCGCAACCCCGAGTCGGTGCATATCTGCACACTCCTGCTCAAGCCCGAAAAACTTACGGTTGATCTGAACATCGAATATGCCGCAATGGAGATTCCTAATGACTTCATCGTTGGCTACGGACTCGACTACAACCAGCAGGGACGCAACCTGCGCGACATATATACTCTGGTGGAAGAGTAAGACAAAATAACATAAAGTAAAAAGATGAAAAATATTGTAATTTTCGGTGCGCCCGGTTCAGGAAAGGGCACACAAAGCGATCTTATGATTAAGAAGTACGGATTTGGCCACATCTCAACAGGCGACGTACTGCGTAACGAAATCAAGAACGAGACAGAACTGGGAAAAACTGCCAAACAATACATCGACAAAGGACAGCTTATTCCTGACGAACTGATGGTAAGCATCCTTGCAAGCGTTTACGACAGCTTCGGAAAAGAGCACAAGGGTGTCATCTTCGACGGCTTCCCCCGCACAATACCGCAGGCAGAGGCTCTGAAGAGCATGCTCAACGAGCGCGGACACAAAATTGCAGCTATGATAGAGCTCGACGTTCCCGAGGACGAACTGATGACACGCCTCATCAAACGCGGTCAGGAGAGCGGACGCTCTGACGACAACGAGGAGACAATAAAGAAGCGTCTCGACGTTTATCACAACCAGACAGCTCCGCTGATTGAATGGTACTCAAAGGAGAACCTTCATCACCACATCAACGGTCTTGGCGAACTCGATCGCATCTTCGGTGACATCTGCAATGTTATCGACAATCTGTAAATACGTAAGACATATTTATAATGTAAGAGGCTAAGGGAGCGCAGCTCCGTCTTAGCCTCTTATTTTTTTATTGGCAATCCGCATTCAGATACATAAAGATGCATGTAAATACTGCAAAATATTTTTGCATAACAAACACTGCATATAACGATAAAAAGCTCAACATCATTTGTTTATATGCATACACATTATGTCGCACACAATCAATCTTCAATTACAATATGACATTACAGAAATGTTTGGATTTTCTGACGAAATAGAAAAGCGAGGCGGACACAAGGACATGAAATGGTAAAGGATATTTACAAAGAGGAGAAAACGGGGCACTTTCTGATGATAAACCTATCGGTTTGGGGGCAAAAGTGGGCCGTTTTTGAATCATGAAAAGGCTGTTTTTAAGGCAAAATCCTGGCTTTTTGCGGCCGTTTATTGCGAAAATAATTGCACACTTTATGTTTTATATTGGCATTATGTTGAGCAACAAGGCGTTACATTTGCACACGATTTCGACAGTATTTGCGTACAAATATTTTTAATTTCTGAAAATGCCCGCTCTGGAGCGTCAGCGAGAATCAGTTTGAAAGGCAAAAGCTGTGTTTACATATCAGAGCGTCAAAAGATCATAGACGGAACTATACGGAATCAGCAACAGGGCAAAACAATATCAAAGAAATACTTAATTTTATTATCTGCACCGCTTATATATTGCACGTTTTGCAATAATTTCGTATTTTTGCAGCAAAATATTAACAAAGACGATAACAACATGCCGGAATCCAATTTTGTAGATTATGTGAAGATTTACTGCCGCTCAGGCAAAGGCGGAAGAGGCTCCATGCATCTTCGCCATGTGAAATACAACCCCAACGGAGGTCCCGACGGAGGCGACGGCGGTAAAGGCGGAAGCATTTACCTGCGAGGCAACCACAACTACTGGACGCTGCTCCATCTGAAATATCAGCGCCACGTGTTTGCCGAACACGGAGGCAATGGCGGACGTGACAAATGTCACGGCACCGACGGCAAGGACCAATATATCGACGTGCCGTGCGGAACGGTGGTGTATAACGCCGAAACAGGAAAGTATGTGTGCGACGTTACATACGACGGACAGACGGTGCTGCTGCTGAAAGGCGGCCGCGGCGGACTTGGCAACTTCCAGTTCCGCAGCGCCACCAACCAGGCACCGCGCTACGCTCAGCCGGGCGAGCCGATGGAGGAAATGACGATAATATTAGAGCTGAAGCTGCTCGCTGACGTGGGACTTGTTGGATTCCCCAACGCGGGCAAGAGCACGCTGCTGTCGTCGCTGTCGAGTGCGCGCCCAAAGATAGCCAACTATCCGTTCACCACGCTTGAGCCGTCGCTCGGCATTGTGAGCTATCACGACAAACAGTCGTTCGTCATGGCCGACATTCCGGGTATAATCGAAGGTGCAAGCGAGGGCAAGGGTCTCGGTCTGCGATTCCTGCGCCACATAGAGCGCAACTCGCTGCTGCTGTTTATGGTGCCCGGCGACACCGACGACATAAAGAAGGAATATGAGATACTGCTCAACGAGCTGCGCAACTTCAACCCCGAGATGCTCGACAAGCACAGAGTGCTGGCCGTGACAAAATGCGACCTGCTCGACGACGAGCTTATAGAGATGCTGCGCGAGACTACGCCCGACGACATCCCCGTGGTGTTCATATCTTCCGTAACAGGTCAGGGCATCAACGAACTGAAAGACGTGCTGTGGAAAGAGCTCAACAGCGAGAGCAACAAGCTGCAGGACATTACAGCCGAAGACACGCTGGTTCACCGCGACAAAGACCTCAGCACACTGCCGCAGGAACTGCTTAAAGAGGGCGAGGACGAGATAGTGTTTGTTGATGATGAAGACATTGAGGATATCGACGACTATGAGGACCTTGACGATGTTGAGTATTTTGACATTGACGAAGATAAATAAGAAACATAAGACAAGAGCCGCATGACATGCCGCAACGGCAAACATGCGGCTCTTTTATATAAACCAAAAACACTTTTGCTATGATGAAGCCACAGCTTACATATTATGACATATCGCCCGACACGACGGCATTCAGCACAACGCGCCACGGCGGACACAGCACCGGAAACTATGCGGAGCTGAACATAAACAGATATTGCGGCGACAACCCTGAAGACATTGAGAAGAACCTTGAAGCCCTATGCCGTGAACTCGGCGTTGACAAGGAGCGTGTCATTATGCCGCACCAGACTCACGGCACGGAAGTGATGCAGATAGGTGCCGACTTCCTGTCGCTGTCGGCAACGGTAAAAGGAATGATTCTTGAAGGCGTCGACGCCCTGATAACCGACGTAAAGGACGTGTGCATAGGCGTGTCTACCGCCGACTGCATACCTATATTAATATACGACTATGCACACCACGCTGCAGCTGCGGTGCATGCAGGATGGCGCGGAACGGCAAAGCGCATAGCATGCAAGGCTGTAAAGATGATGGAGGTGTCGTTCGGCTCACGTCCGGAAGACCTGACGGCTGTTATAGGACCGGGCATATCGATAGACGCCTTTGAAGTAGGCGACGAAGTTTATGCCGAATTTGAGGCTGCCGGATTCAACATGGCCGACATAAGCCGCAAGGAAGACAGATGGCACATCGACCTGCCCGAATGCAACCACAGGCAGCTGGCAGCCATGGGACTGAAGGAAAACAACATAAACTTGTCGGGGGTATGCACCTACAACAACAGCAACGACTATTTTTCGGCGCGAAAGCTCGGCACTGAATCAGGCAGAATATTCACAGGAATAATATTGCGCTGACACCTAAGCCGCAAAGAAAATGTCTGAAGGCATACTGAATAAAACAGTAAAGGCCATATCCCGGAGTGAATGGGATATGGCCTTTACTGTTGACATGATGCGGAAGGGCGACGATTATTCGCCCTCCTCCACCGTCTCGCGGTTAATCTTGTGACGGTCGATGATGCGCCACACATAAACTATATATGCAAGAACAAACGGTATGAGCAGCGACACTACAGACATGACGCTGAGCGTAAACTCGCTGCTGCAGCTGTTCTGAATGGTCAGACTGCTCTGCAGGTCAACGGCAGAAGGATAATACGCCGTGTTGTTAAGTCCGGCACACAGCAACAGACTCAGCACTACCAACACTTCACCAATGCCGGCTGTCCATATACCTGAATTGAAACTGGTGTCGAAAACAGTACGCCCCGTTCCGTAAAGAAACAGCACAACGCCCACTACAAGCATAACAGCCAGCGGCCACAAAGCAAGGAAGTTTGAAAGATACTTGCCATTTTCGACAAAGATGTTGCCTGTTGCAGGGTCGT
Source organism: Prevotella sp. CAG:255 (assembly GCF_000431195.1). NCBI lineage: Bacteria > Pseudomonadati > Bacteroidota > Bacteroidia > Bacteroidales > Prevotellaceae > Prevotella > Prevotella sp. CAG:255. The sequence continues at coordinate 15,183 of NZ_HF986778.1, forward strand.
AAGCATATCCGTCCTTCACAAGGACATAAATAAGGAAAGCCAGGAATGTAACGAGAAACAGCAGCAGATTAATACGCAGCAGCTTTCTTGAGCGCTGGCGTATGTATATGTCAGAGACGCTGTTCACCGTATAGAGTATACCTGTAACCCTCGCAAGGAACATGACGGCAAGTCCAAGTACAATGTTCCACACATCGAGAAGGGCGTCAAGGCCGTTGCTGACGTTAGCCCAGCTGCTTATCACGGGCGACAGTCCGTTGGTGAAGTTTGCCTTCTCAACAACGAAGTTAGAGCCTGTGAAGAATGTTGCCACGGCAACACCAATAAGGAACGGAGCCACCCATCCGTTGATGACAAGGAAGGTCTGAAAGGTCTTTACGCCAAGAATATTTCCGAGCTTTTTCTGAAATTCGTAGCTGACAGCCTGCAGCACGAAGGTGAACAGGATGATAATCCACAGCCAGTAGGCACCGCCGAAACTCGTACTGTAGAACAACGGAAACGAGGCAAAGAAAGCTCCGCCGAACGTTACAAGCGTGGTGAAAGTCAGTTCCCACTTGCGGCCGGTAGAATTAACCAGCATTCCACGCTCAACATCGTTGCGCCCGAGAGAAAAGATAATAGAGTTTGTTCCCTGAACAAACATCATGAAAACGAGCAGCGCTCCAAGCAGCGACACCAGGAACCACCAATATTGTTGCAAAAAAAGATATGTCATAATTTTCTTTGTTTTTATCGTTCATGTTTATTATTGACGCAGTTATGGTCTGGCAGCAACATCAGAAAACTCCGGACCTTGCTTTATGGCCTTGCACATAATGTTGATTTCAACCACAAGCAGAAGCGTGAACAGCACGAGGAACATAAAGAACGTGAAGATAACCGACCCTGAGCTGATGTCAGACACGCCTATCCATGTGGGCAGCATGTCCTGTATTGCCCAAGGCTGACGTCCGAGTTCGGCCAGCACCCATCCCGACTCGCTTGCCACATAGGCCAACGGCAGAAGAACAAGCCATGCAATATGCAGCCATTTGAGACGCAGAATGTCCTTACGGTATACAACAAACAGCGTTACGGCAAAGGCTAGGATGAGCAACATGCCAAGACCTACCATAATACGGAAAGACCAGAAGCACACTGGTATGTAAGGCACTATCTGGTCGGGATTGTCCATATATCCGTAACCGATGTATTTAACATTGTCCTTAATCAGTGCACCATACTTATCTGCCTCGGCTGCTTTACCGTTTTTCTTGGCTTCGCGGTATTTGCCTATTGCATCGATGGCGACCTTTCCGCGCTCCGACTTTTCCGCAAAAGACAATGCAGTCGTACCGTCATGCTGCGTGTATCCGCCCTTAATGATGTCGTTTATGCCAGGCACAAAGCCGTTTAGGTCTCTCGTTGCCAGCACAGAGAGCATCTTGGGTATTGCCACCTGCAGAGGCAACTCTTCAGAAGCGGCATAGTCGGGTTGCCTGAACGGATTTATTAAGGCCACAGCCGTAAGCGGCGCACCTTCTTCACCGTCATACAGAGCTTCCATTGCAGCAAGCTTCATGGGTTGTGTCTTTGCCACCATATATGCAGAATTGTCTCCTGTATAAGCTGTAAGCAACGTTGCAACAAGTCCTACTATTGAGGCGATCTTTATACTGCTGACAGCAAACTTTCTTGTTCTGGCGGCAGTAGCCTCGGGCATTTTGCCGCTATTGGCCCTGATAAGATAATAACAGCCGACCGCCACGGCAAACACTGCACCGACAATCCAGGCTGAAAGAACTGTGTGGAAAAACTTGTCTATGGCAAAAGGCGACAGAGCCACATCTGCAAAAGACGTCATCTCGTTGCGCATCGTGTCAGGATTGAACACCTGCCCTATGGGATACTGCATCCATGCGTTGGCAACAAGAATCCACCACGCTGATATCGTAGCGCCAAGTCCCGTCAGCCATGTCGACGCAAGATGAAATCCGTCTGACACCTTGCCCCAGCCGAAGAACATTACGCCGACAAACGTAGCCTCCATAAAGAAAGCCACAATGCCCTCGATGGCCAGCGGCGCACCGAACACGTCGCCTACGAGCCACGAATAGTTACTCCAGTTTGTGCCGAACTCAAACTCAAGGATAAGTCCGGTTGCCACACCCATGGCGAAGTTTATACCGAACAGCTTCTGCCAGAAGCGCACAGTGTCTTTCCAGAAGACGCTCTTTGTGCGATAATAGCAGGTTTCCATCACTCCCATAATAAGCGCAAGTCCGAGCGTCAGCGGCACAAAGAGCCAATGGTATATGGCTGTAAGTGCAAACTGAGCTCTCGACCAGTCGACGGTCCCTGCACTAATGCTCAATAAAAAATCTGTCATACACTTTATTTTTTAATAGTTACTAATCTTGCTCTGTCAATCTGCACCGGTCATACGGCTGCTTATATAGTCGGCCTTACTGCCGCCCGCAGCCTTCTGGCTTAGCACGTCAGGCATGAAAAACAGCTTCACGACAAGAAATATTATCACAAGCTTTATGATAATGACAAGCCAAAGCTTCTTTCCTATGTCCATCGAGGTGAAACCGCTGTAATAAAAATCGAAAATCTTGCGCAACATATCCGTTTTATTTCATAATATTAGATATTCAGTACAAATAACCACTCTCAATGCTATATTCACGACAAAATGTAAACGCCGAATTAGCATAAGGCAAGTTAATTTCAACAAAAATACACATTAAATTTTAATTTTGTTCAAAAACACGGCAAAATTGACAATAATAGTTTTTTTATTTCAATAAATGCTTTGTCTTTTAAGATAAAAAATCTACTTTTGCAATTAAATATGCCACTATGGCATTCAGTTTAATAATCATGATTAATTTAAAACAGAATTTAAAATGAAAAATAAGAAAATTATAATAATCTCAGCTGTCATTGGTGTACTTCTACTCGGTGGAATAGTTTACCTGTCTATAAGTCTGCAGCAGCAAAAGCAGGCTAACAGGGACATGCAGGAACTGGCCGAACTCGACAAGAAAGAAATGGAAAACGAGTATCAGCAGTTTGCCGACCAGTACAGCGAGATGAAGACTCAGATAAACAACGACTCTATCATAGAGCAGCTCACGCAGGAGCAGATGAAGACAGAACAGCTGCTGAAAGAGCTGAAGAACGTGAAGGCTACAGACGCACGCGAGATAGCACGTCTGAAAAAGGAGCTTGCAACATGCCGCGCCGTCATCAGAAGCTATATTCTGGAAATAGACTCGCTCAACCGTCTTAACCAGAACCTTACAGCAGAAAACACACGCGTGAAGGGACAGTACGCCGAGGCAACAAGACAGATCGAAGGTCTTAATGCCGACAAGCAGTCGCTTTCAGAGAAGGTCGCCATTGCTGCTCAGCTTGATGCCACAGGCATATCACTGACAGCCAAGAACAAGAGAGGCAAGGTTACAAAGAGCCTGAAAAAGTGCAAGACTCTTCAGGTAAACTTCAGCATAGCCAAGAATGTTACAGCCCAGAGCGGCATGAAGACCATCTACGTGCGCATAACTACGCCAACCGGCTCTGTGCTCACCAACGGCGGAACATTCAACTATGAGAACCGCAGCCTGCAATACTCAATGAAAAGAGACATCGAATACACCGGCAACGAGACTGCTGTAACAACATACTGGAACGTAAACGAGTTCTTGAGCAACGGTACATACAACGTCAGCATATTTGCCGACGGAAACATGATTGGTTCTCGCAACTTCTCATTTAAATAAGCCCTGACCTCAGGATCATCAAGAAGAATTAACCGCTATTCGTTTATGAAGAATGTTGCTGCCATATTTCTCCTGATATGCGCCCCTGCCACAGCGGCGGCGCAACAGGTGCTATCGCTCGACAGTTGCCGCGCCATGGCCTTGCGCAACAACAAGCAGATAAACATTGCACGGCTTAAGAAGGACGTGGCGCAGAACACACGGAAAGCCGCACGCACAAAATATCTGCCACACGTTGACGTGCTCGGCGGATACGAATTCATGAGCAAGGAGATTTCTCTCCTCAACAATGAACAGAAAGGCGTGCTCGGCAACCTTGGCACTACAACTGCCGGCCAACTGGGCAACACCGTATCGTCTGCAATAACGGACATGGTTAGCCAGGGCGTTATAACACCTCAGACAGCCGAAGCGCTTGGAAATATAGCCAACAAGATAATGCCCGGACTGGAAAATGCAGGCAACGCCATAGGAAAATCCATAAGCGACGCTTTCAGGACCGACACGCGAAATATCTTTACGGCATCTGTCATGGTGCGCCAGCCGATATTCATGGGCGGAAGCATCGTTGCGGCAAACAAGATAGCCGACATAAGCGAGCAACTGGCTGAAAACGACATAACGAGCAAGACGCAGAACACGATATACGACATCGACAATGCCTACTGGACCGTGGTGTCGCTGAAACATAAGGAGAAGCTGGCTAACAGCTATCTGAACCTCGTGAAGAAACTGAGCGGCGACGTTGAAAAAATGATACGCGAAGGCGTTGCCACCAGAGCCGACGGCCTGAAGGTTGACGTGAAGCTAAACGAGGCTGAGATGCAGCTTCTGGAAGTTGAGAACGGAGTGTCTTTGGCAAAAATGCTGCTCTGCCAGCTGTGCGGCATGCCGATCAGCAAGGACATAAGGCTTGAAGACGAAGATAAAGAAGACGCATTCAGCAAGGTGGAAATGACACCATTGGTTGACACGGATGCCGCCAAGGAGAACCGTGCAGAACTGAAGATGCTGCAGAATGCGGTTGACATAAGCAAACAGACAACAAATATAATCAGAGCCGCGTATCTGCCGCAAATAGCGCTCACCGCAGGCTATCTTGTAACCAATCCCAACCTTTACAACGGATTCGAAAAGAAGTTCTCCGGTGTATGGAATGTCGGGGTGATAATGAGAATACCTGTATGGAACTGGTTTGAAAGTTCATACAAGATAAGGGCCAGCAAGACTGCCACGACGATAGCCATGCTCGAGCTCGATGAAGCACGCGAGAAGGTGGAACTGCAGGTGAACCAGAGTTCATTCAAAGTGAGCGAAGCCAACAAGCGGCTCAACATGGCAAACAAAAATACAGAACGTGCCGACGAAAACCTGCGATGTGCCAACCTCGGCTTCAAAGAGGGCGTAATGGACGTTACGGATGTCATGACCGCACAGACGGCATGGCTGCAGGCACGCTCACAGAAGATAGACGCTGAAATTGATGTTAAGCTGTCACAGCTCAACTTAAAGAAAGTTCTTGGAGAATCATTATATTAGAAATCATGACAAAAAAATCACAACATAACAACATCTTGCTTACAATAACCGGATTTGCCATAACCGTCATTATTGTAGGAGTTATAGGTTTCTTTGCTTTTGGCAAGACAACTGAAACGATACAGGGCGAAATTGAAGTATCTGAATACAGGGTGTCGAGCAAGGTGCCCGGGCGCATTCTTGAACTTAGAGTCAAGGAGGGCGACTATGTAAAGGTTGGCGACACGCTGGCCATAATAGACGCTCCTGACATTGAGGCCAAGAAGAAGCAGGCTGAAAGTGCTGAAGACGCTGCTGCCGCCATGAACGAGATGGCTGACAGGGGCGCACGTCAGGAACAGATACGCGGAGCCTACGAGATGTGGCAGCAGGCCAAGGCCGGACTTGACATTGCAAAGAAGTCATACGAGCGTGTTCAGCGTCTGTTTGACGAAGGTGTCATGAGTGCCCAGAAACGCGACGAGGCATTTGCCAACTATAAGGCGCTCGAAGCTCAGGCAAAGGCTGCCAAGAGCCAATACGACATGGCAGTAAACGGCGCACGCCGCGAAGAGAAGCGTGCAGCTGCGGCTCAGGTGAACAGGGCAAAGGGTGCCGTACAGGAAATAAACTCATACATACACGAAACCGTGCAGATAGCACAGGTTGAAGGCGAGGTAAGCAGCATTTATCCAAAAGTGGGCGAACTTATCGGAGCCGGCTCTCCTATCATGAGCATATCAATAATGAGCGACCTGTGGGGTACATTCAACGTGCGTGAAGACCAGCTCAACGGACTCAAGAACGGCGACACATTCACAGCATATTGCCCGGCTTTCAGCAAAGACCTGAAGATGAAGGTCTACTACATCAAGGACGAAGGCAGCTATGCCGTATGGAAAGCCACAAAGAGCAACGGACAGTATGACTTGAAGACTTTCGAGGTGAAAGCCCGTCCTGTAACAAAGCTTGACGGACTAAGACCGGGTATGTCGCTAATAATTAAAAACAGATAAAACCAGAACGTGGGTAACAGTGTCAGCATAAGGAACATCATCAGCGTGGCATGCAGAGAATGCAGAATATTGAAGAAGAATCCGATGTATCTGTTCTGCATGCTGATATTTCCCGTTATTGTCACCATATTTTTTACTTCACTAATGAGCAACGGGCAGCCGACCGACATGCCCGTTGGCGTAGTAGACCTCGACAATACATCTACCACACGCTCAATAATAAGAAAGCTGGACGCATTCCAGACAACAAAAATCGTAAAACGGTATACTAACGTAAGCGAGGCTCGCAATGCCATACAGCGCAACGAGATTTATGCCTTCCTGTATATTCCCGAAGGCACAACGTCTGAGCTGCTGTCAATGAGACAGCCTAAAATATCGTTCTACTACAGCTCCACCTCACTTACTGCCGGAGCGCTGCTTTACCGCGACCTCAAGACCATATCTACGCTTGGCTCTGCCGGGGCAGCGTCGTCTGTGCTGCAGGCAAAAGGACTTACAGAAAGCCAGATTATGAGTTTTCTGCAGCCTATCGTCATCGACCTGCATACGGTGAACAATCCCGCCGTAAACTATAGTATCTATCTTAACACGATGATTATTCCGGGCTGCCTTATGCTCTTCATCTTCCTGATAACGGTCTACTCGATAGGAACGGAACAGAAATTCGGCACATCGAAAGAATGGATGCAGACAGCCGGCAATAACATTCACAATGCACTCATCGGCAAGATATTGCCACAGACGCTGGTGTTCCTGGCCATATTCTATGGCTACATGATGTATGTGTTCGGCATATTGCAGTTTCCTCATCCCGGCGGACTGCCGGCTATACTGCTGCTCGGCCTGCTTTCAGTCCTCGCGGCTCAGGGCTTCGGCATATTTGTCTTTGGACTCACGCCGTCGCTCCGCATGTCTATGAGCATATGCAGCCTGTGGGCCGTATTGAGTTTCTCGCTGTCGGGCACAGCCTTTCCGCTGTCTGCCATGTCACCGGCAATAAAATCAATAGCCCAGTTGTTTCCACTACGGCACTATTACATGATTTATCAGCTCAATATCTTCAACGGCTATCCGCTTGCTTACTCGTGGATAAACATAACGGCAATGGTATGCTTCATTATGCTCCCCGTGCTGGTTGTATCCAAGATAAAGAAAGCCGCCTTAGAATATGAGTACTTGCCTTAAGCGCTTTTAACTGAAGATAAAAACAGAAGAAGAATTAAGATATAAAACCTGATGAAAAAAGCCAAAAGCTTAATACAACAGATCAATGAGGGCATACACGACATGTGCTACATCTGGGCTGAAGAGATGAAAACCACCTGGAAAGACGAGGGTGTGCTTATCTTCTTCATCCTAGTGCCGCTGCTCTATCCGCTTGTATACTCGTGGATCTACACCAACGAGGTGGTGCGCGAGGTGCAGGTGGCTGTGGTCGACATGTCGCACAGCAATCTCAGCAGGCAGTTCATCAGACAGTTTGACGCGTCACCCGACGCCAAGATTACATATTACTGCAACAGCCTGAGCGAAGCAAGAGACCTTGTGGGCAGGCAGGAAGCCTCGGGCGTACTGTATTTTCCAGAAGACTTTCAGACCAACATCAACCGGATGGAGCAAAGCCATGTCAACGTGTTCTGCGACATGAGTTTCATGCTCTACTACAAAGCCATATTCCAGACAGCCACTGCTGTAGCCGGAAACATCAATTCAGAGATACAGATTCAGCGCGCCGGCAACACCACCGAACGCGAGAACGAGATAACGATAAAGCCGCTTGACTTTGACGAAGTGCAGATATTCAACACAACTGGAGGATACGGCAACTTTCTTATACCAGCGGTGCTTATACTCATCCTGCAGCAGACTCTGCTGCTTGGCGTAGGTCTGTCGGCAGGAACCGCAAGAGAGAAGAACAGGTTTAAGCAGCTTGTTCCCGTAAGCAGGCATTACAACGGCATATTCCGCATCGTGCTTGGCAAGTCGCTGTGCTATCTTATGATTTATGCCGTGATATCAGCTTACATCACTCTTGTTGTACCACGCATATTCGGCTTCACGTCGCTGCTCCATGCCGGCGACCTGGCATGCTTCATGCTGCCCTATCTGCTCTCATGCATATTCTTCTCGATGATTGTCTCATGCGCCGTGAGATACCGCGAGAACATCATACTTCTGGTTGTATTCACCTCACTGCCATTCCTGTTTGTGTCAGGAGTGTCATGGCCGCAGAGCGCCATACCGGAGTTCTGGCAATGGGTGTCTAACCTCGTTCCTTCAACCTTCGGCATACGCGGCTTTGTCAGAATGAACGGCATGGAGGCACGCCTTGGCGATGTGCTGTACGAATACAGGGCACTGTGGATTCAGGCTTTCGTCTATTTCCTCATAACGTGCCTGCTTTACAGACGCCAGATAATAAAGACGCGACGAAAGGAAATTGAAAGACTAAGAACTGAAAGAAACTATGAAACTGCCGAAACAGAAACGGCAGAATAGACATATAAAATGCAAACAAAGACGCACATAAAAAATGTATGTGCGCAAAATCAATAAGTTAGCATAAAAATAAACGGAAGTCGGGCATGCACTTGCATGCTGACTTCCGTTAAATTTTTATCTGCTATCAGGCCGAATATGTCTTTATATGCCGCAAGCAGACTGAGATTTTAATCTGTCTCTTTGTTTTCCGCAGCCCGCTTGCCGCTGCATTGTCCTGACATAACCAGAGCCATGCCTAAAGGACATCGAGCCAGAACCGCATATAATAATCACAGCCCATAAGCCATCAGCGTTCAGACGGCATCATGGCGTCAGCTGTTCTTTACCTCAACAATCTTTGTAGGCGCCTGCTCGGCATTACGGCGGGG
>NZ_HF986778.1:24386-38602 GCF_000431195.1 Prevotella sp. CAG:255
GGTTGACAACAGTTACAACAGCCATGGCCAGATTGATAAATGCCTGACCGGTCATGGTGTCAACATTAAGGGCAGCCGGCTTGCCGTCGTCGCCACTCTCGCAGATGCTCTGCACAACAGGTATCTGAGCCAGCAAAGGCACGTCCATCTCCTTGGCAAGATTCTTGCATCCTTCCTTGCCGAATATGTAATACTTGTTTTCAGGAAGTTCGGCAGGAGTAAACCACGCCATATTCTCAACAAGTCCGAGGATAGGCACATTCACCTTGTCGTTTCTGTACATGTCGATACCCTTGCGTGCGTCTGCCAGTGCCACCTTCTGCGGTGTGCTCACTATAACTGCACCCGTTATGGCCAGTGTCTGCAGCAGCGTCAGATGTATGTCGCTTGTTCCGGGAGGCGTGTCGAGCACAAAATAGTCAAGCTCGCCCCAGTCAGCATCACCTATGAGCTGCTTCAGCGCATTAGAAGCCATTCCGCCGCGCCACAGTGTAGCTGTGTCAGGATTTACAAAGAAACCTATACTCAGCAGCTTCACGCCATACTTTTCAACAGGCTCAATGAGGTCGCGTCCGTCTTTATGAACTGCATAGGGACGGAAATCCTCTACACCGAACATCTTAGGCATTGACGGACCGAAGATGTCTGTATCGAGCAGTCCGACCTTATAGCCAAGACGTGCGAGAGATATGGCCAAGTTGGCAGCAACGGTGCTCTTGCCCACTCCGCCCTTGCCAGAACTTACGGCAATGATATTCTTTACGCCAGGAAGCATCTTTCCGGCCTCGGGTCTAGGCTTCGACTTAGTCTCCACCTCGATGGTCACCTCAACGTCCTTGCTTACATGATAGTGTATGGCAGCCTCGGCAGCCTTGATGGTAGACTTCATAAAGGGGTCGGTGTCGCGCGGAAATATCAGCGAGAACGACACCTTCATGCCGTCAATACGCAGATTGTCGGCCACCATCTCACTCTCTACAAGATTCTTCTTGGTACCCGGATACGTAACGGTAGCCAAGGCATCCATTATCAGTTTTGGATATAATGTCATAATGTTTATTTTTTATATTTCACAACAAGGCAGTCAGTGTCTGCTTCATATACTTATTCCAACAAAATCCATGCCTAAAAGCTGGCACACTGCACATTATCGTAATTTTACTGCAAAATACGCAATAATTATGCAAATAAACAAATTTTTAATCTGAAAATACTCCGACAAAACTATATAACCAACAAAATCATCATAACTCATTAACAAACGGGCAAAGATGCCATACGTCCAGTGATGCCGCAGCCTTTTAGCCCCAAGACAAAAAGTTTGACCTGTCAACTGCATACAGCTGTCAACCGATAACAGATAAACACCAAAGCGAAATCAACTTTAATCAGGGAAAGGACTATTTGAAGTCTACCAAATTTAGGAAAGGCCCCAAACTCCGAAATACAAAAAACTTTTTCGCAAAAAACTCATCACTCATCACAACAGGGTTTAACACTCTATCAATCAGCTACTTAATGCGTGACGAGTTGAAAACGCAACTCATCACATCACTGTTATTTCTTCATTTTCCGAACAATATAAAGCCATTATATCAATACTTTTAGCCGCAAAATCAGCCTCAACAGGCCAAATACAGCTGTATGTGACGAGTTGAAAACACAACTCATCACACATTAACATCCTGTCATTCAACGTCTTACATACGATTGTGACGAGTGACGAGTTTTTAACAAAAATATTTTCTGCATACACCAGGCTGCAACACCAATGCAAAAGCATACATTCCGCAATGCAAAAGGGCACATATCACGATGTAATATGTGCCCTTTTGCAAGGTGATTAGCGACCTTTGGCAGCATGGATTTGCCATCCAAAACTAAATATCCCCATAAAAACAATCATATATACAATAAAAAATCTGTAACTTTAGCCTTTGAGAATATCGGGGGAAACCTTGATGTATCATAATTAATATAAAGCTTATCATTAACAATTAAACAGATACACTAAAAATATCGTCAAAAATTACCAAAAAAGAAATTCTGCTGTTATGTTTTCCATATTCATTCGTATCAGTAGTATATGGAACGAGATATATTGACATCCTCATTCATGGACTTGCGCGACAAGCTGCACCACATCGCATTGAGATATCTTCAAAACGATGAGGATGCAAAAGACGTACTCCAGGAATCATGGCTAAAACTTAAACTCAAAAATAATGTGTCAGATCCTAACGAGGCGAGAAACAAGCTTGTCTGTGTATTGCGAAATGTTTGTATAGACAGACTAAGGAGGACAAATATGAAGACTATAGATGAAGTAAAAACACCGGTCTCTCTGCAATACGAAATGGAAGTGGAAGACATAAATACGTTGGAAAATCTGTTGAAAGAAGAACTGACACCTCTACAACAACAGATATTCAACCTTGTGACACACGAAGGTTTTGATTATGAGCAGATTGCCGAAGAGTTGTCAATGTCGGTTGAGTCTGTAAGAATGAACATGAGCCGTACCCGCAGAAAAATACGTGAAACTTACAAAAGATTAAACAGATGAAACAGGAAGTGAATTTAAGCATCAAGGAAATAGAGACACTATGCCTTCTTTATAATGAGTGCCGGCTGTCTGTGCAGGAAGAAACTGAACTGGAATATATATTGCTATGCACGGCATACAGTTCAGACATTATAAATGAGACGAAAGAGCTTATGGGCCTGTCGCGTCAGATGAAGCTTGCAGATGATACTTCAGCACGCCACAGACGTACGCCTCTACAAAAAGCTCTTATATGGACTTTGTCAGCAGCTGCAAGCGTTGCCATAATATTGACAGGAAGTGTTTTCCTGTATAAAATAAACGAAATGGGCACTTCAACTGGCGACAGCCATTATGTCGCATACGTCAAAGGTAAGCAGGTAGACGAAAAGACTGCACGAAAAATAGCAGAAACAGAAGCAGCCAAGGTAGAAGAGTTCATGCAGGCTATAGAAAGACAAAAGGCCGCAGAACAAAACAAAGTAAAACAATTTTTTAACAATCAAAATAGTAAGAGATGAAACGTTTTCTGATTTTTTTCTTTATGGTCCTAATAGCACTGACAGCCAGTGCAAGGCCCCCGAAACTGAATGTGGAAAAGTTATTTGACGGCAGATATAACAACAACAAGAGTGTAAGCATCTCTGTCTATAAAAGTAACGGCAACTATTATCGCGGAATAACCGTGAAAAACAATTTGAAGATAATAAAGGCTATAGCAGACGCTATAGAAAAGGATAAGCCGCGCGCTAAAGACTATTCCGACTATCAGGGAGATGACGGAAGATACACGTCACTGCAGATTGTCAATAACGGTGAGACCATATATATCGGACTGAAACGTGACAAATCAGGCGGCGGTGCGTTCTTCTTTATTCAAGGAAAAGAAAAGGCTTTTAAATAAAAGATTTTATATGAAACCATACGTTTTCACTTTGTGGTCACTATTTTTTGCCATCCCCATGTCAGCTCAGGACCAAGCAGACTCTACAGCAACAAATTGGGAAAGACAGCTCGAACTGAAAGAAGTTGTTGTGATGGCATCACGCACCGTTGTAAAACAGGCTCCTGACAGGATTATATACCTGACTAAAAACGACCAATATGCCAAGGGTATGAACGGTATAGAGGTGCTTGACCGCATACCGCGCGTATCGGTTGTGAACGATATGGTTACAGTAGCAGGTAAAAGTTCTGTAAAATATATCATCGACGGACATCTCATGGAGATATCAGACGAGGCTATGGCCTTGCGTCTGAAGAATCTTCAAGCAAGTGGAATTGAGAAGATTGAGGTGCTGACCACTCCTCCGGCAAAATATGGAGCGAACAATAACGTAGCCTATATCAGCATAACATCTAAAAATGAATCTTTAGGCACACGTGGAAACATATGGACAAACGGAATCATCCGTGAGTCTTTCTGTTATCAACTTGGAGGAAATGTATCGCATACGACACGTAAAGTAGAATTGTCGGCAGATGCCAGTTGGAATGATTCTAAAGGCATCAATGACCTGGACCGCACTTACATTTTTCCTTATTACACGAAGATTTCACAGCGCACAACAAATTACAGGAACAGAACTTTCGGGGCGAACGGCTTGTTCAAATATAAATTTACAAATACACTGAACGCAGGCGTCATACTTAATTATTATACGAACAGACTGAACAGCAAACTTTTTGATGTAACGACAGACCGGGGTAATGTATACAGTTCTACAAACTATTCTCCTTCACGCCCGGATAACGCATTAACAATTACTGCTTTTTCAGACTGGATGCTGGATACAAAAGGAAAAATGCTCAGCCTAACTTACAATTACTACGACAAGCAAGCGCAGAGTTTTTCGGACGTAACAACATCAGCAAACAATACGGATACAAAACTTACAAACACAGGCGACAACAAATATCATATTCATTCAGCCAAACTGGATGCCATACTGCCATTAAAGTTATTCAAAATGGAAGCAGGACTAGCTTTTACATGCATAGGCAACAACACAGCTTTGGATGTACTGTATCTGGAGAACAATTCTTGGATGTCAGATACAAAACAAAGCAATGCCTTCGAATATGATGAGAGTACGGCCGTAGCGTATGTCAGCGCAGAGAGAAATTTTACAAACTCTTTTTTCGGTAAGCTCGGGCTACGGTATGAATCTACACGCACCAAAGGATATCAGCGGGTAAAAGATGAAGAAAGCAGATATAGCTATAATCATCTGTTCCCAACAGTTAATCTCAGTTGGAACAGCCATAAAGCAGGACGTCTCACACTCTCTTATTCTATGGGAATAACAAGACCAAACTTCAACGACCTGAATCCATATAAATACTATACTACAACGAGCGACTACGTGTCTGGCAATCCTGACTTACGCCCCAGTGTTGCCCACAATGCAGAGATAAACTATAGTTTTAAAGGAATATATGCCGTTTTATATAATTCATACAACAATGATGCCATCGGCTACATCACGCGGTTCAATAACGACGGCTCCCAATACACCATACCGGAAAATCATATCAACAGCAATAAGACAGGACTATATTTATCATATTACCGTTCTTTTTTCGGATGGTGGAACATCAACCTTGACGGCGAGTTTTTCCACACATATGCCAAATCAAAACTTACTGATTACAAAGATGCTGACGATAGCAGTTGGAGCGGGAAAATTGAATTCAATACATCATTCATACTGAACAAACAGAAAAATCTGATTCTAGATATGAGATTCAGCCATTATTTTCCTTATCATGAACGCATGATAAGATACAAGGCTATGTCATTGCTCGGCTGTTATTTAAGATACAACCTGCTGAACGACAGACTCACACTGACAGCATCTGTTACAGATCCTTTTGGATGGAACACAACAAAATCAACAGCTATTTATAACGATTATAAGGTTTACACACGAAACGACATTCACGCCAGCTCTGTATCATTTCGCATATCATATAACTTTGGTAGAGACAAAGTAAACAATGTCTACAGGGATACAAAAGAGCGAGAATCAAAGAGGGCAAACTAAAAAATAATGCCGCATGAACTCTGACTGAGTCATACGGCATTGATTTTATTCTATATAAAGGAAAAACTTTACACTCACTTCATCTTCACCTTTCTAACGGCTATCGTCCTGCCATCTCGCGTTATCTCAACAACCGCAACACCCGACACGGACGCCTGAATGTTCTCAACAGAAGACGATGCCACGCATGAAGCAGTCTGGACACCGTCAGCAGAATAAACGGCTATGCGGTCGCCTGTCTCAACACCGCTAACGCTAACCCTGTCACGCAATGGCGACCATGCGCGTATGTCCGCATTCTTATCGTCATCGAGCATACGGTTGAAGCTGATAGTGAAGCGTCCCGATATGTCGCCGCCTTCAACAGAGGTGAAGTCATAGCCGCCATCAAGCAGATTGGTCTGTTTGCCAGTCTTGGCATCTTTAAGCACTACACTTTCATAGTTGCCGGCATCACAGGTTTCTGGTATATAGAACGTGTACATGCCTGGTTCGGGCAACGTAACGCCAACAGCCACCTCACCGCCCTGGCTGACAGCTGACAACAGCGAATAGCGTGCGCCCGAGCGTGCAGCGTAAAGCTGCGCTACGCTGTCGGCAGCCATCCACTTGACGCCATCAGAGGCGATGTCGAAATAGTTGCGTGCCTCATTTTCAGGCACAGCGTTAAGCTGCAGCACGTCGGTCTTGTCTGCCCCGGCAGCACGCGTTGCTCCGGCCTGACTCAGGCCTACCGTAAGATTTGCAGCCGCGGCATAAGGCACGCCGTCTTTCTGCTCAGAGGTCTTGATGCCGACAATCTCTGCATCCTTCAAGGTTGCAGTCTGTGTGAAAACTGCATCACCGGCAGGAATATATCCTCCGGCAGTTTCGCCGGCAGTGTTTATCGTCTTATATGCACCCTCTGTGTATCCATATATCACGCGGCCGTATTCCATGTCGCCATAATTCATTGCGCAGAGATAAGGCGAACCGAAGAGGTTCCAGCTCATGTTCTCCTTATGTGTGAACTTATTACCAGCTGACGAACTTGAGTTCCATGGTTCATTATAGTTCCATTTATAAAGCACGACGCTCTTGTCTGCTCCACCCTCACTATACTGTTTTCCACTGAAACGCACCGTAATATTATCGTTTGAGGTGTTTTCAATGAGGAAGCCCTCTGTTGTTCCTATTTGCGCAAAGCCGCCGTCTGTCCATGCTTTTCCGTCAGATCCGTCATACTGATAACTGTAAGCAGCACGCATCTGTCCACTGTAGCGCTTCAAGTTATAACCGCTTAAAGGACTCATACGCTTAACTTCAAACGGCATTACGGCCAGGTCGTTGCCATTTACTGTTACATCGCGTTCAACAGCAAAGTTTGTCAGCGAGATGTAATTGCCGTTGCCGCGCAAACCGGCCTGATGTTCCAAAAGCAGGTATCCGGGGTTGAAGGCGTTGCCATTAGGATAAACTCCTGCTTTGACCGAAAGTTCTTGTCCCTTGCGTACATACACCACTGACCTGCCAACGGGATAGTCATCTGCCGTAATAGCGTAATCGCTGCTTATATTCCATGTCTCAAAGCAGCCGTTATCAACTGCGTTGCGGATTCGCCTGTTGCCTATAAGGTCGCGCTCATGGCCTACTTTCATTATATACTCGCTTATATCCGTCCGGTTACCTGTCGGATCAATATCCTGCGAGGTCTCCATCAACTGATATTCCCAGTAATCGTCCGTAACATAACTGTTCGTTTCTGCAACAGAAGCCCGGTTGTTGCCACTGCCGGCTGCACCGTTTATGGCTTCCGCCGACGTCACATTAACCGCCTTAACAGCATTGACTGAGCCCAACACCAACGAATTATACAACAAGCCGCCTGCGGCACCCTCAACACCATTATTAACAATCGAAGTGGAAAGTACACCGGCATTAACCACCGGCTTGCCTGTAATCTCAAATCCATCTATCACGCCGTCAGCACCTATGGTAACGTTCTCCAATGAAGAGCGGCTTGCGGCAACCAACATGCCTTTACGCTTGCTCAGCAAGTCAGAAACAATGCGGTCAGTTTCTGTTTCAGCACTCCGCTCATCGTTCATGCTTCCATACACCTTGGTATTTCCAAGAGACATATTCAGCAAGCCCGTATCATGATAATTGCCGTGAACAAAAACGTAACCATTCTGTCCTAAATGTCCCAAAGCATACAAACCGGCCAAATCAACAGCACCCTGCAAGTCGCCAAGAGCCGTCTCCCAGCTCTTTCCGTCAGCAGTTGCCGTAAGGTCAGCCTTAACATAAACAATAGGCTGCAGCGGTGCTTCATACTCGTATGCACCAACATCTACCGACCCGTCAACAACTCGCTGGTTATTGCCAAGATCTTTCTCTTCAGCCGGAATTGTCTCCGCTGCCAGAGCCTGCTCTGCATAATTGGCATTGCTGCCCTTATTGAGCAACTTCACACTTGGGCGTATACGATAATCGCGATTATAGACATCTGCATTATCCGGATCGCGGAAGTTAGGACCTTCATTGACATTATCGTTTGCCACACCACGGGTTATTGCCACATTCTTGTTGTCATCGTCTGTTGTCAAATTCTGTGTATCGTTATTCCATGAAACAGAGTTATAAACAGACGGCACTGATGCAGAGGTGGTAAGATCTGCCTTGTTATTGGCAAACGTTGCATTCACCACCGTGGTCCGGCTGTCGGCTCCATTAAGTCCTGTACCTCCGTCGGCAAACAGCGTATTGACGAGCAGAATTTTGCCCGACGAACCAGAAACTATATTCAATCCATTTGCCTTATTGCCACGGAAGCCTGCATTTTTAAGCGTAACCTTGCCTCCGCCCGTACTTGCCTGCATTCCTGTTCCGCCGTTTGAATTTTTGTTTATAAAGGTAAGTCCTTCTATCGTTACAGGCTTGTTGTTGGCCGCAACGTCCATCAGCAGGCTCGTTACGTCGGCATTGCTCTCCTGAGTTGTAATTACTGTAGGCTTGCTGAAATCCTGAACACCCGACTCATTATATGAGCCTTTTACATTCAGCGACTCGCCATACTGAGTATCACCCATAGACACTGTAAAAGCCGTACCTGTTGACATTCTTGGCAATGAATACTCACCGGCTTTAATATAAACGGCCTTATCCTTAACTGTACCTCCTGTAGGATTGGCCATAGCCGTCAGAGCTCCGCGCAAATCAGAAGTTGCATTTGCCCAGTTTGATCCATCTGCCTTTCCGCTCTCTACCGTTGCCACATATATAGCATCCATCTGCGGGAACGTTATTTCGTACTGATATTCATATAAACCTATGTCTATAGGCTTATCGGCAGAAGTTCCGTCTTCTTTCAAAGGACCAGCATAACGGAGATATGTGTCCATATAGTCTTTATATCCCATGTATTGTGTGGCATATTCGCCGGCATAGCTCCGCATCCAGTCTGCGTATGCACCGTCAATAGTTCCGCTTCCGGTTGCCACCTTATGAGTTCCGTCTCCGGCATCAGTCAATACAGATATTGCAGCGGGATTCCATTGATTGTTGGCATCATTGCCGGCTACACCTGCTGTTGATGAAGGCTTGGTAAAGCGAGGTCCGGTTACTGAAGTATTGTCTGTAGAAAGAAGAATATTGGTATCGCTGTATTTTGACAAATCAACAGCATCGCTCGCACTGTGAGTGATCGACGTATTTGTTTCGTCTGTCTGCGGAATATTCTCACCTGTAATTTCATTACCCCACATTAACGTATTTGTAATAGTATTTTTGCCATTGTGGTGGTAAATCACCGCATTGCTTTGAGCCTTATTTCTGACAAAAGTATTATTCATTAATGAAACTTCAGGAACATAATTCGGTCCAATTATTCCATCTGCATAATTTGTTCCGATGGCTCCGCCCTGGCCTACTGTCTCATTATTCACCCAAAGAGTATTTACAGCATATAACCCTGCATAGACTTTAGGAGCATCAGAAACGCCCGCTACATATACAGCTCCACCTCTTGGCAGCTGAGTGGGCACTACAGGCTGGGCATTATCCACCGTGCCGTTACCGGCCAGGATGGAATTTACAATGGTCAACTTGGCGTCACGCATATAGACAGCTCCGCCGCGAACTGCAAAATTATTGATGAGACGGCAGCGGTTAAGCAGATAAGACACTCCGTTAGAATAGATGCCTCCACCTCGACCGATTTCGTCAGTATCAGCCGCATTACTTAATATGTTTGAAGTTTCACCGTCCATAATGGTCAAGCCGTCTAATATAACAGGATTAAGCGGTTCCTGATTTTTTCCTGCATCAGAATAAACTACATGATAAACATTCTTAACCTGCTCTGACACGTTGACATTGCCTGAGAGAATTACCTGACTGGCAAGTTCCCACGGCTCGTTGATGCCATTCTGATTAAAGTCAGAATAAGCACGGTTAGATAAAATTTCACTGATGTCTCCCATGCAAGTAAAGCTGCCAGTTACCCCCGGAATAGATACAATATCCTGACCATCGGCTGACTTAGAGGTAATTTGTTCTGTTCCGTTAAATCCTCCATAGATGCTCACACCTTGCGGAATAACATAAGAGTTCTGTCGCTGGTCTACAGTCTCAGTGCTTGCATCCATACGACGGTAACTTGGTTTATATGTGCCGCCGGCCAAAAGGATTTCAAACCTGTCTGTTTCTTTTGCAACACCATTTTCACGAACAGCCTTGATATACTCCAACGCATCATCAAGCCATGTCAACGATGTATAGAAAGAACGCCCTATATATTTGTCCATATCCTCACCTTCGGGCAACTGCACATTTGCGCCTTGTGACACGAAGATGCGGGTAAGCAGGACGTCTGTAGGTATGGTTCCGCCTTCAAACGCGAACGCTCCGGCATCAATACGAGGCATATCGGCCTGAATACGTGGTATACCCTGCATATCAACAGAAGAGATACCTAACCGACTGGCCATAGCGTCCTGATATACAGTATCCATGCCATGCTTTATCAGTGGCGAATAGGCCTTCAACAATCGAGAAGACGATGCAAAGTAAAGATCTTCATTGCTTTCCATTGTCGTATTTTCAAAATTAGAAGGCATCTCATATGTCTCAACAAAAGAATGGTTGACAGGATAAAATGCAGAAATGCCATGCTCAACAGAAGACCACACATCATCATCTAAAGCCTCTGTCAAGACACCACTGATATTTTTGTCAGAAGGTGCCGTATTACCCCACAATATTGAATTGGTCACCATCATAGCACCATCCTCGAGGAACAAGCCTCCACCTATAGATGAAGCAGTATTGTCAGTCACTGTACATGACACCATGTGAGCTCTGCTGTCTTTACCGGCATTTGTATTATCTGCATATACCCCTGCTCCATTTTCTGCCGTATTATCCATAATAAGCGAACCAGACACAATGCCTCCGGGCAAGACATAAAGTCCACCTCCTTCAATAGCCTCGCAACGGGCCACGACACAGTTGCGCACATGTGCCCAAGATGTTACGACAGCACCGCCCCCACGCGTATTAGGATTGCCGTTACCGGCCATAGATGTTGCCTTGCCGTCAATAAGATAGATACCGTCTATGATACTCTTCTTATCGTTGCCGTTCCAGTCAGAAGGCTTCTCGCCGAACGTAACGGTATGATATCCGTTCACCTTCTGTTCCAACGAGCTACTATTATTTATAGCCGACAAAACTGTTTTATATGTAATCGGATCGCGCTTATATCCGTCGTTGTCATCATCCCAGTTGCCATCCTTATCGCTGAACCCGCCCATCACAGTAACGCCATAAGGAATTACGTAAGTGTAGCTCTGCGGATCATCCTGATTACTTAGTGTATTTGCGTTATAAACAAAAGAAGCGCTTTCATAACCGGCTAATTTCACAATTGCATCCATTCCTGTCTTTGCACGCTCACCTGCAGCATTAAGCACACGCTGCAGTTCCATTGCACAAGACGCATTTTCTAAAGAAGATCCATCTGATGTTCCGGTTCCATTCTGCGTAACATAATAAACTCCATTTTCATCCGGCTCAATCTGTATGGCATCTGCACTTTCATAAGCACCTTTGTCAACAGTACAATACTGAATACGTGTGACACCGGCTGCATCGACATAAATGTCGTTATCTTCAACATAAATATTGTTTCCTTTATTAATACAATGTAAACCGGTCGTATTATTCAATAGTTTATAATTATCATCAAATGGCTGATTAGCCTTTGCCTTTGAAATCATCTGATTATAATCATTGCTACCGATATTCATTTGGAATGTAGCATCAGGATTGTTCCATAATTCAGATGTAGTTTGAGAGCTTTCGGCAATAGAAGCATAACAGTTGATCAAATTTTTGTTTGCTGCAGCCTCTGTTCCACCATCAGAATATCCAGGTCCTCCCACCTGAATAGTATTCTCACCACCGGTTCCATTGCCTGCATTTCCCCAAAATATACAATTATAAAACTTTGAATTCTTCGAATCATCCCAAACGCCACCAACAACAGCGGATTTACCATTTGTATTACCATAATTATATGCGAATGTGCAATTATAAAAAGTTCCAGCACTATTTATAAATACGGCAGCTCCAAGTATATTTGAGCCCCATGCCAACCATCCAGACCCTACGCTTGTCGCAACATTATCCACAACAATAGAATTAATGAGCGTGCCTCCATTCATGTGAATACCCGCACCACAGGTATATCTGTCATTATTTTCTTTATTCGTTTTATTCGCTTTTATGATACAGCCATCAACAATAGAACCAGATGACATACTAATACCACCGCCACCTATAGATTTTGTATCACTTCCCCATGAACTATATGTATTTATATGCGTATTATTTTGAACAAGACTATTCTTTAACTTACCGTTGCTCATCAACTTAACACCTGCTCCGTTACTGTCAGCATTGTCTCCTTTTGTAGCTCCATTCTGAATAACAAACCCTTCCCAAGTAGTAAGTTTATTAAAGTTTGCAGGCTGTGTCAAGACTCGTCCACCACCCTGTCCATCTATAACAGTCATAAAGTTGCTGTTGGCATTAGATATGTCGCGGTTTACACCATCTAGCTTATTGTCAGGATTGCCTGTTTTGGCAAAACCACCAAGCACATTGACACCATCCTTCATTGTTACACGCTCATTGTATGTTCCTGCAGCTACCCATATAGCTTCAGTGGCAGTTGAAGCCGTATTCAGTGCCGCAGTAATTGTTTTCTTTGCACTACTCCAAGACAAGCCATCATTCTTATCATCACCATTTTCACTACGTACATAAATTACAGTTCCGTCCACAGGGAGCTGTGCCTCATAGGCACCTAAATCGGGTGCACCTCCACGACTACGGGCTGACAACGTAATGTCCGTTGTTATTCCACCAATAGCTTTTCCAACATTAACTATCGGGTTCTGATTGGTAGGCTGGAACGACGAGTAGCCGCCTAAATATGTGTCAAAACCCAACGAAGCACCAGATGTCTTTGTCGGGTTAGAGAACTGAGCTGTAGAAATTTCTATGGTGTGAGTATTTGCTGATGTGTTTGCCGTTGAGAATGAAGAAATCAACGAAGCATTGTCAGAATAAGCCTTGCCATTGTTATTAACTATAGTAACAAAGTTCATCTTCAAATTTGCTCCATCACCGTTTACCACAGCTGCAGCTTCAGTTATATTCGTATTGTTATTTACGACACAGTTATTCATCGTCAAAGATGCATTACGTGCATCAATAGCCGAACCTTCTTGAGCCGTATTGTTCTCGAAGATACAGTTGTTAACCGTAACATTTGCTCCATCATGCACAAGCAGACCTGCGCCATATTGACGGCTTGCCTCACCTGCAGCGTAACCGTTAATAATATGAAATCCGTCAAGACAAACTGCAGCTCCTTTAGCAACAGTTATACAATGATACAATCCATCTTCAATATTCTTGCCTTCATGATTACCGTTTATAACAGAACGATAAGTCAGTGGATTACGTTCAACCGAAATCTTGTCGTCTGATCTATGATAGCCTCCATAAATATACAAAGTTGCCCCACTTGCCGATGCAGGAATGTCTATAGTTGCAGTTTGCGGATCAAGGTTAGTAAAAGCATAACGCGGCCATATATCACCCTCCATCACATGCACCTCAAGACGTTTGCTTCCAACAGTTTCCTTATCAAGACCTGACAAATAGGCAATAGCCTCATTAAGTGAGCGATAGCCATTTGCCCATGAACTGCCGTCATGAGTAGCCACAGCACATTCAACATCAACATATACTTTCAAGGCATCTCCTGTATCTTCAGGATTAATATTGGTAGCCTCAACCGAATAAGCACCCACAGCCGGTTTCTGAGCAAATCGTGTCCCGGCAATATCTATTTCAGGAGCAACCAGCACATCATCTGGGAATGTACCTAACGTCATACCACGAGCACGCAGATTTGCTCCCGTTACAGGTTGCCAGAAATAGTTAACATCTTCCAATAAACCTGTTACACCTGTAGACTCAGGCAGGCCTTCGGCAACAAAGTCAGGACTGAGCACGCCTTCTTCAGCAATATTATTGCTCTCTGCCAACGAGATTACTTCCTGCTGAAG
>NZ_HF986778.1:38627-54621 GCF_000431195.1 Prevotella sp. CAG:255
TCCTGCTGAAGCACATTATTCCAAACAGCATTGTTTATACCAGACAATGCTGTATACAAGAAACGTACATTAGACGGTGTTGGATTCTTTGCATACATCGGTATATTACGTTTCTGGATAGTATTGTTCCACAAAACAGAATTGATTACAAGTCCATATGAATCAACATACAAGCCACCACTCTGTGATGCATTGGCAGAAGTATTGTCTGTTGCCGTAGGGCAATCGTTGTTAGTTATAGTATTCTGCATCAACACTCCACCTTTTGCACAATAAACAGCACCATTAAGACGACTCGTATTATTTGACACAACAGATGTTGAAAGGATGAGATATTCAGGATGCGGTTTACCGTCTGTCCAATTGCCGGTGTGTGCAAGATAAGCGCCCGAGCCATTGTTGGCAGAATTGTTAGTAAGCATCGAGGCCAACACTATACCGGCATTGTCAACATATACAGCTCCACCGTCACCATCGGCATTGTTATTATATATCAGCGAATTCATAACACGTCCGCCGTACATATAGACAGCACCGCCATTGCCCGTAGACGAGTTTTCTGTAACAATACACTTCTCCAGTGTTGCATTAATACCCATGTAAACACCGGCTCCACGGTCTGTCATGAAGTCTGCCACGCCTTCACCTCCCTGAGCATAACCTCCACGTATGGTTACTCCATTAAGTATGGTTGATTTGTCGAAACCGCTTTTGCCTTCTGAAGGTAGGGGTGAAAAGAAAACAACATGACGTGAGTCGCTCGTCAAAGTCCATTTATGATTTGACTCATTCCAAGATGTCTTGCTGTGTTCATAATAAGAACCTTCGAGAATGGTCTTATTAACAAAATTCCACGGCATTTTGCCCACTTCACGTTCCTGCTTACTGCTTTCATCGCCAGCAAAGCCTCCATAAACACTAATTCCGTCACGCATAAGGAACGATGCAGAATAAGTTGTTCCGCTGATAACCTGTACCTGTGGTACATAAGTTCCGGCAGCCACCCACACTTCTCCAGGAAGATTCTGCGGATTGTTCTTGGCCAGTTCGTCTATCATGTTCTGCAAGTTACCAGAAGCATTTTCCCAGGAAGAGCCATCACCTGTTCCGGTTGCAACAGGTTTGACGTAACGTATACGTGTCGACAACATCTGCTGAAACTCATATGCTCCGATATCTATCGTAGAGCCGTTAAAACGCGGATTGCCGGCCATATCCTCACTGCCGTATGCAGACTGGTCGTAAGACTGCTGATCACCCTTACTTAACATTACCGACCCTTCAAGCACATTCCACGACCAAAGCGGATAAGCTGTCTGACGCCAGTTGAAATCACGGTCATAACTTGTCTTCAGCGACGGTGCGTCAAACATTGGAGCATTAGTGTCACCGCGGTTTTCTGCAGTAACATATATGTTTCCGTCTGAGTCACCGGCCTCAACTTCATGGAATGCGGAATTTTTGAATTTCGGTCTGTATTGCGTCGAAAGAGTTGAATTTCCCCAAATAATAGTATTTGCAACATTATATCCTTCGGCCTTATCGTCTATCATATCGATGCCACCACTTGAATTTCTCGACACAGTACTGTTCACAACTTTCGCACCGTCAGCAAGGCGCAGTCCTCCATTCTCATTATTGAATATTGACGAGTTAACCACGGTGGCCTCGCCTGCCAGATACAGACCGCCACCGGCGTTCTCTACTGCAGCACGCTCTCCGGCTGCATTGTTATAAACAACACACTGATTTACAAGTGATGTGCTGTTGTTGACATTCTTTACTTCAACATCAACATATATGGCACCACCTTGTGTGGCATAGTTGTTCAACAGGAAGCAGCGTTCTATGCGGAAGATGCCGCCGCCCGTATTATCGCCATGTATATATATACCGCCGCCCTTCTCACCAGAGCCGTCAGCATGGCCGTTGCCTATTGAGAATCCATTTATTATAGTGGGCGAAGTATTTTTATTGTTTCCTGAGGCAGGTGCCATATTAACATTCAGCACATGTGTGGCATTGTCTGAACGTGTTGTGTTAGCAGGGAAGATCAAGTTTGTATTGTCAACAACATCATCTCTCTTGATATCACCCGAAAGCACGGAACGATATTTCATCTGATATGGCTTTCCGAGCGTCTCACGGCCGTTGACGTTAGTTTCATCGCCCTTAAAACCGCCGTAAAGCTGAACACCTGACTTCAAGCTGAACCCATCTGCAGGAGCTATATACAGCTGGTCGGCGCTCGTTATCTGTTCAAAGCCCTGCACCCATATCTGGTCGCCGGCAACGGCATTCTGCAATGCTGTTTGCAATGTCGTAGTAGTTTCCCACGACGTGCCGTCGCCAACACCTGTCGGGCTGACGTAATAAATCTTTGTTTGTGCCATAATTCCTAAATAAGAACCCAGGAATAAAAGCAACATATAAAATCTGAATAAAGTCCGCATCTTTATCATTTCATTATTCTTTTACGATTATCTTTGCAGATACTGCTACATTAATATTTTTTGTTGTCTTTACTGATATTATCAAATTCTCAGTGTGTCAGTTTTTATTCATGTCTGCCGGCTCAATTCATGCTCAGCGTGATACTTCCACTGCCGGTTACGCCCTTTATCGTTGCGTTAACCTTATACCAGGCGGCCTGCTGCAAGACATAACTGAAATTCATTGTATATCCGCTTCCGGTAATATCATTGCCGTCTTTTCTTGCAGAAATATTAAATGTCACACTCGGTGTCGTTGCACCATCAGTGAACGTATAATGATACACGCGACCGTTGCGCTGACTTATCTCTGAGGTGTTATAGAATATCCATGACTTATCTTGATTATCCGGTGTCACACCTGTAATCTCCGGGAACAATCGGCCATATTCCTTTCCTTTATATGTAAAATCTGTAACCTTCACATCTGTATATCCTTGATCGTATGCATCAGCAGCATCCCACTGTATGTCTATTTTAGAGGCAAGACGGGTAAGCGTCATTGTCGGTATGCTGCCTATCTCACCCGTACCGCCAACTTGTATTTCAAACAGAGCCGGCTGGTCGCCGCTAACGGCTGTTTTATAATACCCGGTGGCTACGCTGACAAACTTAGCTGAAGCATTATCGTCTGTTCCTGCATAATCATTAGATATTGTCAAGGCTTTCACCTGCTCATTATCTTTACAGTCACTTATGCTTTGTTCAGGGTTATACAGAGCATCACTGCTGTATGTTACGCCGTAAATATATGCAGAACCAATTTGTGCATCGATAGTAAGAAGTTTTACTCCTTCACGGCCGTCATAATTAGGAAGTTTGTCAAAATCATCTTTTGTTATAATTGTTTTTTGCACATACGGTCCGTCTTTATACGCCAATATCACCGCCAGCCTGTCCCAGTCAGCTCCTTCTTCCACGCCCGTCCCCGGATCACCTATACGCGTCAGCCCTGACGTAGCAGGAACTGTCACAAGAAGTTTGACCGTTTCCATATCAGTCTCCGGCGAAATAGAGTCTTCACTTTGGCATGCCGTTATGGCTAAAGCTGCGGCACATAAAAGAATATGTATTTTAGAGATATACCTCATGTCTGAACGTGTATTTTCTTTATTTTACTTACATAAATTATTCCGGAAGGTTCTGCTGTAACATCATCAAATTTCAATATCAAAATCGCCTCCGGGCTTCCAATCCAACTCAACCGATACACCGACTTCGGGATTTTCAGTCACAACACCGCCTTCATCATTCAGCTTCACTTTTATCACCTGCATCTCGCCTGCCTTAAGCGGATTTTTCATATACAGTGTGTTCTTGACATATTTTCCGTCGGGCATCTGTGTTATCAGATCCATTTCCCATATACTTCCCTCAGCCACTGTGGGGTCGTCTGTTGCACGTGATTTTGCAGTATTTGCCGACGGGAAACATACAGAATGGAACGCAAGCAGCCCGCCGCCTTCCGTACGGTGTGTCCTGATTACGGCCTCATTGTCGTATACAAAAGTGCTGTCTGAACAATGCAGACCTGACGACGTGCGGCGTGTATACGCCACAAGTGCCTTTGCCGGTGAATTGTTTGGATTTACAACCAGCACAGGTACTGAGTTGACCATATATAAGGGCACATAGAAATGTCCCGAAACATTGTCCATAAGCATACGGCCATATCCCATATAGATAGCAGCACTGTGTGAGTCAAGCGTATCGGCCTGTGCCTGGCGCAGACTGATGCCTGTGTAGGTTGATGCGCCGCTGATAGTTACCTCACTGACAGAATGAGTAGCTGCAAGGGCTATATTGTGGTAGTCGCCACGGTTCATATAGATGGTCATTGACAGACTGTTGGCATCAGGCTCAACGGTCTGATGCTGAGCCAAGTTGCCGTCTTCTAATGTAAAGAACGAAAGATCCATCACAGCGGCACGCTCGCTCATAATGTCAGTCATATCAGAACGCAACGCCGCAGCCAGTTGCCGTTCTGCCGGTGTGGTAAGCTGCTGGTCGAGCGTCTGACGAAGTGATGCGGATAATTCCAAACGATAATCAACGGAATAGTTTACACCGCAACGCGACAAATCTTCATCTATACACGAAACAAAGGACAACGGAAACGCTGACAACAGCAATGCCGACAATCCTGCACAAAACTTTGAACAATAATTCTTATTTTTACGCTTCGTCATCATTCTTAACACCATTATTATTTCTTCTTTTTCTAAATCACCGCACTCACGGAAGATTAACGGTTATCCGCAAGCGTTTTCCGGTTGTAGGCGGAAGCCCTACGAAAGGCTGCCGCCTGGTTAACATTTTATACAAAAAATCCTTTCAGGACAAAAAGATCATTTGTATTATTTAATCTCTACGTCAAACGTATGGCCTTTTTCCCAATTCAAATCAACAGACATACCGAGCTGTAATGACGGTGTGCGAAGATCAGGCAGGCCATTATAAGCTGACTTCAGATTTGTAATATTAAATTTGGCAATAGTATTATAGTCTTGTTTAAAGATTTTTTCGCCAGTTTCTGTAGCTGCGCTTGACTCCAATTGTCCAACTAAATAAAATTTACCGCCAGCAGGAATTATCATACCGTCTTTGCCATAAAAATCTTTATCACCGTTCACAAGCTCTATAGCCACATTGACATCCTTATTTGACTCTGTTTCAAAAGCCAAAGTATAGTTGGTTATTGCACCTGTAAAATCAGAAGAATATTTTGCACACATTCCTTCTGTCATAGACTTATCATATATTGTTTTGCTGCCAGTTGTAGTTGCTGTCGGTATATAATTCCAGCCAACTTCGCCCTGTCCGCCAATCAATATACCTGTAATCTTAAATCCTTCACCGGGAATTTCAACAACAGAACTATTATGACCATCATCCTTTGAGTCAGGAACACGCTGTGCGCCAAACTTAACCTGAGTTGAAAGACGGCCAACTCCATAATTAATGGGCTGTTCAATTGCTATCGAACGAGTTGTCGGAGCCACAGAGCTGCCTGTCATTGATCCAACAATCGCTGTCCAATCAGAAGCGGCGTCCATATCAACTTCTGTATCAGCAGTCTTCACATTGCTATTCACGTAATAACATAAAGCTGCAGGATAAACATAGCTGTCTAATGATGCAACATTAATTCCTGTATTTCCAGAAGCTGCAACAACATCAAATTTTGTCGAGTTCCATACAACCTGGGCTGCACCATCAGGCAGATTTATATTTTCAGGATAACCGGCCAATGAAGAGCCTTCTCCATAGCTCAATTTTCCATCAGACTCTACGACACCATTACCGGCCTTAATAGCAGCCTTAATAGCTGTAGCCTCTGCACCGTCTTCTTTTGCCAAAGCATTATAAAGATACTGCATCAGGCACAATACACTGTTAGAAGACCCTACAGTCGTTTTCAGAAACTCATCACGCAAATCTTTCAACGTACCTTCTCCGGCAGCATCCCAACCTTCAGCATTTGCTACAGATGTCATCCATGCAGCCAATGCCGTAGCCTTTGCGTCTGTCTCGTTGGTTGTTATATTTACAGGAGAAAATTTAATATTTGACAAAACAGAATAATCGCTCGGCATTGTTACTGCACCTTTATCAAAATTAGTTCCTGCCTCTTTATTTGCCTGACCATAAAGGATTACAGCACCTGTACCTACAGGAATGGCAACATCATTATAAACCTTAGCATTAGAAGTTGCAGACAGATTGTCACTGATATTACCCAAAGTAATAACAGAACCAAGATTCGACTCTGTTCCTAATGCAGGCATTGAGGCAAAAGGTATCAGCTTTATATCTTTCATACCGAGGAAGTTTCCATCCTGCTGGGTGTACTCTCCTGTCATCCTCGTCTTAGCTGCTGCAGGAATATTAATTGCAAACTGTGTTTTTACGCTCTCTCCATCATAGGTTGGATTGGTGTTAGACAACTCATCCTCAGAAGAGCATGCAGTGAAACTCACTGCGCCAATAAGCAGCGCTGCTGCTCCATAGGCAAAATTTCTGTTATAAAACTTTTTCATAAAGAATAATTAATTTAATTAAGTTATAATATTTTGTTGTTTATTTCTCTTTCAGCTGTTCCGCCTTCATTATAGCTTCATACTGCTCAAGGTTTCGCTTAGCCTGTACGTTTCCGTCGGCTGCGGCACGCTTCATATACTCCAGACCTTTCTGCCTGTTGCCTGTCATGTAGTAAGCCACTCCAAGCGGACTGAAGGCTCTCTTGTCGTCCTTAACTGTAAGCAGTTTTCTGAGAGCTTCGTCATATTTCTCCTCCTGCATCAGTTCTGTAGCCTCGTTTATGGTCTTGGCCGCCGTGTCGGGCACATAGTCATAATATATCCGCAGATAGCCCGAATTGCGCTGGTCGCTCAACACGTTGTCGCGCAGATACGCATACGGACGTCCACCGTCTAGCTGTCTTATCATCTGTTCGCACTTATCCGGATTTTTCTCCGTATCTATTATGTGCAGAAGCTCGTCGCGCCCATCAAAGCTGCCGTCGGCTATCTGGTCGCGCAGCTCGGTCCATGCCTCGCCGCCATTGGCGCAGTCAAACAGTTTGTCTGATATTTTCACCCTCTTCTGTATATACGCCTTCAAGGCATCGGCACGCCGCCCTGCCAGACTGACATTGTTTTTCTGTGAACCTTCAACAGAAGCCAGACCAACAATCTGTATGATCTTAACCGACGATGTAGAGTCGGCCATTATGCTGCGCGTAATATCAACAATACGGTCGAGCGTCTGTGCGTTGTCGCGGAAGTCACGTTTAAGCTCCGAACTGTTCAGCGGATAATGAACATACAGAGCCCCTTTCTCCTTGCGCAGTATGCGCGTGTTGTCGTAGGGCTTATACTGCGATACGTGCATCAGCACCGGATTATCCTTCTGCAGCTCACCAGCCTTGCCTGCATTGTCCTCGACAACGGCAAGTGCGGGCACAAACTGCGGCACATACACCATATCACCCATACGCCTTCCGGCCATATCCTCAACATTGCAGCACCCTTCTTTCTCGCGTGCCACGTCGAGATATACTTTATCCTCCCATATCCAGGGACTTTCGGCACGCCTGAGCATGACGTCATACCTAACTTCCGAGCCTAAAGCCACTTCATCTGCCGTGGCCTGCTGAGCATTATCATAAAATCGTGCACGCTCCGTGTAGCGCATGTTGCGCTTGCCTCTGAACACTGTCGGCTTCAGCAGCAGGGTGTCGCCCTTAGCAGTTACAAGACGGGGCGTGGCTATAACGGCATAATTGCTGCCTACCGAATCGCCTTCAGTCAACACGAACGACAGCCTGAGAGCCGTAGAGTCTATCCACTGAGCATCAACGCCGTTGCCGCGCAATGCGGACGCATTACAGACAGATGAGCCCAATGCCAGTAAAAGAATTGAACTTAAAGATCTCATCATTGTTGTATCTTGAGATTGTATTAAATTAGTCGAGTATGCAAAATAAAATCACACCGACAGAAATCATCAATGCGACTTACTTAATGTAATATATAACAGAGATTGCAAGTTTAGTAGGCATGAAAACACCCTTTGTGTCTTCACCAATTTTGCTTCCGCACACAGCACATGCGTATTTGTCATAACGGGTTATGCCATATCCAAGGCCGACAACGCCCTCTATGCTCCATCGCTTTCCGGGCAACATCCAGCTGTAACCATAGACAAGGCCTACGGCACCAAGGTCACCCTGGAACCTGTACTTCTCAAGGTCTGAAAAAATGCCGAAAGGCATCTTCACTCCACCGGCATTATAATGAGAATAAAGCAGGTTGGCACCTACAAAATGCCCCGAAAAAGGAGAACAGAGCCAATAGCGTGCCTCAGGCTGAATGGCAAAATGCTTCAACTTTTTGTTATCAGAAAATGTGAACGGATTGTAACCCGCCGAAACATCAAGAGTCCACTTTGACGACAGACGTGTTTCAACAGATGCATTAAACGTTGCTGTTGTCCAATACAAAACATTTGTCTTAACTGCCAAATTTTGAGCAGTTATAGTCATTGTATCGGTCAAAAACAGCATGCCCAACACTAAAGCTAATTTTAAAAATCTTGACATTCTTATTAATAATCTAGTAAGTTCTGCAAAGTTAAACCTTTTTAAATCGAATAATCTATTCCACTTATATATATTAAATCTTATTAACTAGTGCCCGATAGTTTTAACAAAATTAAAAAATTTTCCGACAGCAATCTAATCTGTAAACATAAAATTTACACATGATGTCGCAGAACGTCAGGAATTATTTTAAACACTAACCGGGCTATAGGCTGCATCCCGTTTAATCAAAATAATGGCAACAACCGATAACAGACACCAACGTTTACATAAGTCAACTAAAATCAGACAAAGCCCTGCTTGAAGTCAACCGAAATCAGTAAATGGCAAGAAGTAAAACAGCAAAAAAAGTTTTTTTAAAAAACTCATCACTCGTCACAACAGGCTTTAACTCGCTGCAAGCCAACCATTTACCTTGTGACGAGTTGCATTTTCAACTCATCACAGAGCAGCATATAACATATTTTTAGCTGAAATTCCATTTTCACAGAGTCACGTTACGGCTCAAAAACGGCACAGAACGAGGTGTTGTGACGAGTTGAAAAAGGAACTCGTCACACATCAACTCTCTATCAGCCAACAGGTTACAAGCACATGTGACGAGTGATGAGTTTCTTTAAAAAAATATTTTCCAGTAATATCCATTAAACAAAAGCATACCTTTCATGCTGCAATATGCCACATATTACACTCTGATATGTGGTCTTTCACAATATGACTTGCGGCCTTTTACATTTCAGACAACACTCTCCTGCCCCATAGCTCATCGACGTGTGAACAGCGTTACGGCAAGTGAGGCCAGCGTGAGGCATACGCCTACGGCCACCACACCCGTCCAAGAGGCGGCATGCCAGCCCGTGCCGGCAAGGAATGTGCCGAGAGAACCTCCGGCAAAGTATGTTGTCATGAATATGGTGTTCACTCTGTTTGATGCTCCGGGACATACCTCGAACATGCTTGCCTGATTGCTGAGCTGTATGCACTGCATGCCGATGTCGATGATTATCACGCCTGCTATCAGACCAACATAGGTGTCGCCGAGAAACAGGACTGATGCCCATGCAAGCAGCATAAGCGCACAGCCAATGAAGTTGAAGCGGCGCACGCCTACGGTCCTGACGTGCTTGCCTACCGACGAGGCTGTCAGAGCCCCGGCAATGCCGCACAAGCCGAGAAAGCCCACCACGTCGCTGTCGGCATAGAACGGTGCCTGTGCCATCTTGAACGACAGACAGGCCCAAAGCGAAAGAAACGAACCGAAAGCCAGTCCGGCTCTTACGGAATATACGCGCAGGGCAGGATAATCGCGCAGCAGCGAGAAGAGCGACGCCATGAGCTTGGCGTAAGAGCCCTTGAACGTAGGCCGTATGTCGGGCAACACCTTCATTACGACAAAGGCGCATACGAGCATCAGGCCCGATGCAATGAAATACATGGCGCGCCAGCCGAGCACATCGCCCACCACGCCGCTGACCACACGCGAGGCAAGAATGCCGGTGAGCAGTCCGGAGATGACAATGCCCACGTTGCGCCCCTTATGCTCCGGACGTGAGAACTGCGAAGCTATCGGAACAAATATCTGCGGTATCATTGAGCCTACACCGGTAAGAAACGATGCTGCCCATATAACATAAATGCTGGTTGAGCAGGCTATGGCAAGGAGCGAGAACACGAGCACGCTGAAGTTTACGAGCACTATGTTCTTGCGGCGGCAGAGATCGCCAAGGGGGACAATGAAAAGCAGTCCGACGGCATAGCCCACCTGAGTGATCATGGCTATGAGGTTGGAACTGAACTCGCTCACGCCCAGGTCGCGGCCTATCACGTTGAGCAGCGGCTGATTGTAATATATATTGGCAACTGACACACCTGCAACAATGGCAAGTGTCCACAAAATTCGGGCAGGAAGACCGCCGTTCTCTTTAAGCTCTACTGTCATCTTCGTTACAAAAAGTTATGTGCATGTAAAACATTCTTACAGGCATATCATTGATATAATATGAAAGGAGGCAGACATGACCGAAAAGATGTCTGCAAAAGACAAGGCACAAACACATGTCCATGCCATGACAGCAATGTCGAGACACTGCCGCGTAAACGCACACCTGACTTTAGCACATTTGCGTATGCGCCAAAAGTCAACTGCGGCCAAGACAACTGCCGTGGCTCTCTACTTGCGCATGTCTACGCCGCTGCGGCGAGTGCGCTTATAGCTGCGGTAGTCGTCAACAGGAATCTCTACGTCGGGCTCTGCCATGTCGCCTGCCGACGGAAGACGGAACTTCATGTACTTGATGTTGAGTCCGCGCTCAATCCACTGACTTTCATAATACGTCTGAATTGAAAGTATGCGCATGGTGTCGGCATCAAGCCCCTCGGCATGATAAAGGTCTGTGGTTGAGAACAACACCGGGAAGGCGTTGCGCTCTGTCATGTATGTGGTGTAGGTGAAAAGGAAATTGCTGTCGGTCTTGACATGCACGATGCCTCCGTCGACAAGAAAACGGCGATAACGCTCCATAAAGTATGTACTGGTGAGACGCTTGCGCACATTCTTCATCTGAGGATCGCTGAACGTGAGCCAAATCTCCTGCACCTCGTCAGGACCGAAGAAGCGGTCTATAATCTCGATGTTGGTGCGAAGGAATGCCACATTCTTAAGTCCGTCGTTAAGAGCCTGCGTTGCACCTGTCCACATACGTGCGCCCTTGATGTCTACACCGATGAAGTTGACATCCGGATATAGCCTTGCCAGCTCAACGGTGTATTCGCCCTTGCCGCATCCCAGCTCAAGCACAATGGGGTTGTCATTGTGGAAATACATGTCGCGCCAGTGGCCTTTCATTTCAAAAGGCACATTCTCAACGACCGAATAAGGGTATTGAAACACGTTCTCGTATCTCGCCATGTCGGCGAACTTAGCCAATTTTCCTTTGCTCATCTTAAAATAAATCATAATTCATAATTCATAAATCATAATTTTTTGTCAAAAGACAGGCTATCGGTAATCAAAGAAATAGCCAATTATGAATTATGAACTATGAATTATGGAACAGTAATTTATAAATTATGAATTGTAAATTATCAATTATTCAATTACAACCTTTGTCCAGTTATGGATGTCGGGTTCTGTGCCATACTGTATGCCGCGCAGCTTGTTGTAGAGCTTAGTGCTGATAGGTCCGGGCTTGCCGTCCTTGCTGATAACATAGCTCTTCTTGTTCTCGAGGTCGTCAATCTTAGAGATAGGACTGATAACGGCAGCAGTACCGCATGCACCTGCCTCCTCGAATGTAGCCAGCTCGTCTTCAGGAATCTGACGGCGCTCAACCTTCATGCCCATGTCTTCAGCCAGCTGCATGAGGCTCTTGTTGGTGATACTCGGCAGAATGCTGGTAGACTTAGGAGTAACGTAAGTGTTGTCCTTGATACCGAAGAAGTTGGCAGCACCGCACTCGTCCATATATTTCTTCTCCTTTGCATCGAGATAGAACTCGCATGCATATCCGAGATCGTGAGCCATCTTGTTGGCACGCAGAGAAGCAGCATAGTTACCGCCCACCTTATATATACCTGTGCCGAGAGGAGCAGAACGGTCGAACTCGCGGATGATGACATAAGGATTAGTTGAGAATCCACCCTTGAAGTAAGGACCTACCGGAGTAACGAATATCATGAAGAGATACTCGCTGGCAGGATGAACACCAACCTGTGCTGACATGCCGACGAGCAGCGGACGGATGTAAAGAGTTGCACCGCTCTCGTATGTAGGTATGTAATCCTGGTTCAGGCGCACTACCTTGGTAACCATTTCCTCAAACAATTCTGTAGGAACCTCCGGCATCAGTATGCCGCGGCATGTGCTCTGCAGACGTGCTGCATTCTCATCCATACGGAAAACGCGAACCTTGCCGTCAGGGCAGCGGTAAGCCTTTAGACCTTCGAATGCCTCCTGGCCGTAGTGAAGACACGTAGCAGCCATGTGCATCTTTATATATTCGTCAGAGCAAACTTCAACTTCGCCCCACTTGCCGTCGCGATAGTAGCAACGTACGTTATAGTCTGTCGGAATGTAACCGAAAGGCAATTTTGACCAATCCAGATTTTTCATATTCATATTATTTTTAAAGTATACAACAAATTTTACTCAATCAACAAAGCCACTGGGGTTAACTATATGTAATGTCAGCCCCTGACTTACCAACGGCAAAAATAATAATAATATTACTAATCAGCAATTTTTATGACATAATTTATTAAAAATGTCAGTTTTATGCTGTTTTGCCGCCTGCCTGCGGGCATGTTCAGCCGTTGTTGTCGTCCTGAAGTATTTTCTTTATGTCGCTGTCAGCCCGGCTTAGCTTGTCCTTGCACAGCTTTATGAGCTTTTGGGCTGTCTTCAGCTGCTGGCTCAGGCTGTCTACGTCAAGCTCGTTGCTCTCCATCTTGGCGACAATCTCTTCAAGCTGTCTTACGGCCTCTTCATATTTCATTTCTTTAGGCATAGTATTTCGTATAATGATATGTTTATTTTTTCTTTCAATGTTACGGATGTTTTCCGCCCGCAGCCACACCTTTGTCTTTTGACGGCTTATCAGATGCCTGCACCACAGACAAGGCTGAGCCATGGGCAAAGCGTGTCTCGATGACATCGCCCTCGGCAAGCGCGGAGGCGTCGGTAACGGCGCGGCCGTTGTGAAGCGTAACTGAATAGCCCCGGCGCAGAAGCAGCGAGGGGTCAGAGGCGGCCACACGCTGGGCAAGAAGCTGCACACGATGGCTCTCCACAAGAAGGCGGCGCGAGGCAAGCGGTGCGAGCGACGCACCGACAGACTCGATATGCGAACGGCGAACAGCCAGACCCGACGATGCTGCAGCGCAAAGACGGCCGTAGAGCGAGGCGAGTGAGGCCTGACGCCTGGTGATGACAAGCGACGACAAGGAAGGTATGCCGGCAGCAAGACGCCCAAGGCGCATCGACTCATAGTCGAGACGGCGGCGCACAGCCGTAGTGATGCGGTCGCCGGCAGACATGATGCGGTCGGAAACACGCTTAAGGTTTTCAATAAGGAATGCAGCAGCTGCCGTAGGCGTCTTTACCTTTGTGTTGGCCACCATGTCGAGCACCGACTCGTCGCGCTCATGACCAATGCCGGTGATGACCGGAAGCGGAAAGTTTGCCACATTCTCGGCAAGGGCAAGAGTGTCGAATCCCGACAGGTCGCTCGTGGCTCCTCCGCCACGGATGATTACAACACAGTCGAACAAGTCGGCACACTCGTTGATGCGGTTGAGGGCAGCAATGACGCTCTGCTCAACCTGTTCGCCCTGCATGACAGCCTGAAACAGCTCGACGATAAAGTCGAAGCCATAGGCATTGTTGCTCAGCTGACTGCAGAAGTCGCCATAGCCTGCCGCCGTGGCACTGGATATAACGGCAATGCGCTGGGCGAAGAGCGGTATGGACAGTTCGCGGTTAAGGTCGAACACTCCTTCTTCTTTCAGCGTGCGCACTATCTCCATGCGCTTGCGTGCCATGTCGCCAAGCGTGAAAGTGGGGTCGATGTCGGTTACGATCCACGAAAAGCCGTAGTTCTCATGAAACTGTGCATGAACCTGCAAAAGCACCTTCATGCCGGCATGTATACGTTCGCCCGTTACGCGCTCGAAATGCGGACGGGCAAGCATCCACGTGCTGCGCCAGCACTTAGCCGAGGCACGGGCAACGGGAGTGCTGCCGAACTCGTCTTTCTGTACCAGCTCCATATAGCAGTGACCGGCCGACTCGCGCACGTCTGCCAACTCAGCCTCAACCCAATAGTCGCCTGGCATGCTTAGCTCGAGCGCATCTCTTACGAGCCGGTTGAGTTCAAGAAGCGATACGGTATGTGTCATTTTGAGCGGTTTTGCTGCCGGCCCATGACGTAGGCACGCCAGAAGTCGGGCACGCCATAGCCGTAAATGTTGTCAGGAGTAGAATAATTGTCGGAACAACGCCTCACGAGGTCGATAATCTCCAATGCCGTCTTGTCGCGCAGCGCCTGCCAAAGACAGGCCACCATGCCCGACACCACAGGCGTTGAAAACGAAGTGCCCATATCCTTGATGATGGTGCCTCGCCCCGTGATAACCGACGCCGGACTGCCAAGGGCCATTATGTCGGGCTTGACACGGTTGTCGGCTGTAGGGCCTACGCTGCTGAAAGCGGCATTGCGCATGTTGGGACTCACGGCGCCTACGGTCAGTATGTCGTGTGCGTCGGCAGGCACATTGATTTTCTTCCATGAAGACATGCCGTCGTTTCCGGCGCTGTTTACAAGCACTATTCCCTTTGACGCCAGCATCGAAGCTGTGGCGGATATCAGTGCCGTATGGCCGTCGAGCTGAGCATATTTATAATTGAACGAACTGTCGTCGAAATCATGAAATCCTAAGGAACTGCTGATAATGTCAACGCCGACGCTGTCGGCAAACTCGGCAGCAGCAGCCCAGTAGTCTTCCTCGGCAAGGCTTTCGCCCGTCTCGTCCTCACATCTCAGAAGCCAGTAAGCCGCATCGGGCGACGTGCCCACAAAGGTGTAAGGCACCTTTACGGCCATTACCGACAGCACTTTTGTGCCATGCTCCATCTCCTTGAAAACGCTCTTCGACTTCGGCACGACGAAATCTTCCCACCCGAGGATGTTTACATTCTGCAGACAAGGTATCAGATCGGTGTTCATGAACCCTCCGTCAAGAACGGCAATGGTGATGTCCTTGCCCGTAAATCCGTGATTATGCATGCGCACACCGCCAATCATTTCAACCTGCTCGCGCGTAACGCCATAGTAGTTTTGCGCCACAGTGTCCCAGCGGTTAAACTCGGTGTGGTATTTCATTCTCGACGAAACCGCGCTGACAGAATCAGGCGACGTCCATACTTTCCTTACGCTTTTGACAAAAGGCAGCGACAACAGCTGTCTGACACGCTCGGGCTGCTTGCAGCGAACGAGCAGAGTGTTGTTCCACTTGCTGCGGCTCACCACCTCAACTCCGTCGGTACTTACGGCTGATATGTATGCAGGATTTATGGGCAGGTCGGTAGAGTCAACCTGAAGTCCCTGGCGTCTGCGGCGGTCAAGCGACTTCACCGATAGGTAATCTTCAGGACGAGCAAGGCTGTAAGGCGTGCCTGTCTTGTCCTTAAGTTCAACGCGATACATGTATGTCTTGCCTCCGGGATATTTTTTCTTGCGTGCCCCGTCTGTGCCATAAGCCGACGAAGGCATGACAAGGGATAAAAGCATCAAAAGTGTTATAAGTTTTTTCATCTGCCTACATAAATTTAAGCAGATGCAAAGTTAGCTTTTTTAAGCGTAAACGCAAAGACTATGCAGGGTTTATTTTCGCGTTTTCCCTA
>NZ_HF986778.1:54638-88838 GCF_000431195.1 Prevotella sp. CAG:255
GTTTATTTTCGCGTTTCCCCTACAGCACCGGCAAGACCAGCCGATGCCCCTTAAGCCATGTTAAGACCACGACGGCACGTGCCGAGAATGTTAAAACGGCAACAGAAGAATGTTAAATATTAACACTTAACAGGGCCTTTACGGCATGCTTGCCTGCGTATGGCGGCAAGTATATACACAAAAAGTACAGGTTTTCAGCACGAAAAGCAGTGTATCACGATGCAAAACATGACCTTTCGGAAGCCAAAAGACGGCCTTTTGCAAGACAGGACAAGGTTAAACGGCAGGCAGTTTCATACATCATGAATCAAGACAGAAGGCCAGAAGTTCACGGAAAGAACATAAAATATGACAGAAAGAACATTCTGCACATAAACAAGCCGTAAACGGCCATGGCAAAATCACACAAAAAGCAGCAGGAAACAGACTGCCGCAGATTTTCTGACAACAAAACTGCTGCAGGGCAAAACAGGCAATTTAGTTAACAATTATCAACTCAGGAAATGACACACATATTATAAAATAATGACAAAATCATGCGCCGCGAAACAAAATAAAACAGCTTTTTACAACTTTTTGCTTTGTATTTAAGCCAACATGCAGTAACTTTGCACAGAATAAGATTGGTAAACATTATGGATAATAAACAAGCAACACTTGAACTGGGAACGAAACCGGTCGGCAAACTGCTTATGCAGTATGCCCTTCCTGCCATCATAGCGATGACGGCAGCCTCGCTGTACAATATGATCGACAGCATCTTTATCGGCCAGGGCGTGGGTCCGCTGGCCATATCCGGACTGGCCATCACCTTTCCGCTGATGAACCTTTCGGCAGCGTTCGGAGCAGCCGTGGGCATAGGTTCGTCTACTTGTATCTCCGTAAAGCTTGGCCAGAAAGACTACCGCAAGGCTGAGCTTATATTCGGCAACAGCATCGTGCTGAACATCATCGTCGGAGTGGCATTCGGCATAATATCGCTGATGTTTCTCGACCCGATACTCTATTTCTTCGGCGCGAGCGAGAACACAATACCCTACGCACGCGAATATATGCTGGTGGTGCTGGCGGGAAACGTTTTTTCGCAAACATTCTTCGGCATGAACGCCATACTGCGCGCCGTGGGCAAACCGCGCCATGCCATGTTTGCCACGATGTCGTCCGTGGTGCTCAACACCGTCCTTGCGCCTATATTCATCTGGCCGCTGAAGATGGGCATACAGGGCGCCGCACTTGCCACCGTGATATCTCAGGTAACGGCACTTGCATGGCAGCTATGGCTGTTCAGCAAGTCGAGCGAGATTGTACACTTCAAGAAAGGCATATACAAGCTAAGGAGCAACATCCTGAAAAACATCATAGGCATAGGTATGTCGCCCTTCGCCATGAACGTATGCGCATGCATCGTGGTGATATTCATCAACACCAGCCTGTATAAATACGGCGGCGACATGGCAGTAGGCGCCTACGGCATAGCCAACAAGGTGGCATTCGTGTTCATAATGATCACCATGGGCCTCAACCAGGGCATGCTCCCCATAGCCGGCTACAACTACGGGGCGCAGCGCTTCGACAGACTCATGAAGGTGCTTAAATGCGCAATAATAGCAGGAACCGCCATTACTACCACGGGATTCCTCATCGTTCACATCTTCCCATACGAGTGCGCACGCCTGTTCACGACAGACGCCGAACTGATAGACAAGGCCATGAGGGCAATAAAGATCAACATGGCAGCATTCCCGTTCGTCGGATATCAGATGGTTGTAACCAACTTCTTCCAGAGCATCGGCAAGGCAAAGATAAGCATATTCCTGTCGCTGTCACGACAGATGCTGTTCCTGCTGCCGCTGCTTATCATCCTTCCGCAGTTCTTCAAGCTCGACGGCGTGTGGATGTCGCTGCCAACAGCCGACACAATAGCCTCGCTCATGGCTGCCGTGATGATGACAAAATATATGAGAAAATTCAAAAAACAACATAACGCCATAGCTTATGGAAACCAAGAAGAAAATAATAATTAACGTAGGCAGACAGCTCGGAAGCGGCGGAATGATTATCGCCAAGATGCTCGCAGACGAATTCGGATGCAAGTTTTACGACCGCGAGCTGCTGAATCTGGCCGCAAAGGAAAGCGGATTCAGCGAGAAGTTTTTCGAGCAGAACGATGAGAAAAAGGGATTTTTCAAGTCGCTTTTCCACATGCACGTACCCTATATTTCAGATAACTGCTTTTATAACAACAAGCTGTCGCAGGAAAGCCTGTTCCAGTTTCAGAGCGACGCCATACGCAAGGCTGCAGAAGCCCACTCGTGCGTGTTCGTGGGCAGATGTGCCGACTATGTGCTGCGCGACTTCGATAACATGGTAAGCGTGTTCATCACAGCCGACATCGACGAACGCATAGAGCGCATATGCAAGAGACACAACTGCAACAGGGAAGAGGCTAAGAAGATTATAGAGAACAAGGAAGACAGCCGCTCGTCTTACTACAACTATTACACGGGCAAGAAATGGGGGCACAGCACATCATACGACCTGTGCATAAACTCAAGCCTGCTCGGCATCGAAGGCACGGCCGGATTCCTGAAAGAGTTTATCACAAAAAGCCTCGACCTGAAATAAAACTTATGCAGCACGGCA
Organism: Prevotella sp. CAG:255; assembly: GCF_000431195.1. NCBI lineage: Bacteria > Pseudomonadati > Bacteroidota > Bacteroidia > Bacteroidales > Prevotellaceae > Prevotella > Prevotella sp. CAG:255. Next base: position 57,282 of record NZ_HF986778.1, read on the forward strand.
TGACCACAGCGGGATGTGCCGGCTGCACACTGCACAAACAAGTCACAGACAAAGAATGAAACGCATAGGAATAATAAGCGACACACACGCCTACTGGGACGACAAATACCTGAAATACTTCGAGCCGTGCGACGAGATATGGCACGCAGGCGACATCGGGTCGCTTGAGGTGGCACAGAAGCTGGCAGAATTCCGCACTCTCAGAGCCGTCTACGGCAACTGCGACGGGGGCGACCTGCGACGCATGTTCAGGGAGACTCTGCGATGGAAGTGTGAGGACACCGAAGTGCTCATGAAGCACATCGGAGGCTATCCGGGCAACTATGACGCAAGCATAAGAGGCTCGATATATGCCATGCCGCCACAACTCTTCATCAGCGGACACTCGCACATACTTAAAGTTAAATTCGACAAGACGCTCAATCTGCTGCACATCAATCCCGGTGCGGCAGGCCTGCAGGGATGGCATAAAGACCGCACACTGATAAGGCTCACCATAGACGGAAGCACGTTTAAAGACCTTGAGGTGGTTACGCTGTCTGACCCAAGAAAAGCAGACGTACACAATTTTTAGGCGAAAACTGAGTTATCTTAAATAAGAATACTAACAATTAAAATCAATAATATGAAAACTTATCTTGTTACCGGAGCTGCCGGATTCATCGGCTCAAACTTTATAAAGTATCTTCTTTACAAAAAATATAAGGAAGAGGAGATTAAGATTATAGTGCTCGACCTGCTGACTTATGCCGGCAACTATGGCACGATAAAAGACGACATCGACGGAAAGAGATGCGTGTTTGTGCACGGAGACATCCGCGACAGAGAACTGGCAGACAAGCTGTTTTCAGAAAATGACATCGACTATGTCGTAAACTTTGCTGCTGAAAGCCATGTTGACCGCAGCATAGAGAATCCGCAGCTGTTCCTCGAGACCAACATACTCGGCACGCAGAACCTGCTCGACGCTGCAAGAAGGGCATGGGTTACGGGCAAGGACGAAACAGGATATCCTGTATGGAAAGCCGGAAAGCGATTCCATCAGGTCAGCACCGACGAAGTGTACGGCTCGCTGGGCAAGGACGGTTTCTTCACAGAGAACACGCCGCTCTGCCCCCACAGCCCTTACAGTGCATCAAAGACAAGTGCCGACATGATCGTGATGGCTTATCATGACACATACCACATGCCCGTGTCTATCACAAGATGCTCTAACAACTACGGTCCTTACCACTTCCCCGAGAAGCTTATTCCGCTGATAATAAACAACATCCTCGAAGGCAAGCAGCTGCCCGTATACGGCAAGGGCGACAATGTAAGAGACTGGCTCTACGTTGAAGACCACTGCAAGGCCATCGACCTCGTGGTGCGCGAAGGCAAGGAAGGCGAAGTGTATAATGTCGGAGGCCACAACGAGATGACAAACATCGACATCGTTAAACTGACCATAAAGACCATACACGACATGATGGCCGAAGACAAGGAGCTGCGCAAGATACTGAAGAAACAGGTGAAAGACGCTGACGGCGAGATAGCCATCGACTGGATTAACGACAGCCTTATCACATTTGTCAAAGACCGCCTGGGCCACGACCAGCGCTATGCCATCGACCCGACAAAGATAAAGAACGACCTGGGATGGTATCCTGAGACGATGTTTGCCGAAGGAATTGTGAAGACGATTAAATGGAACCTTGACAACCAGGAATGGGTGAAGGAGGTTACGAGCGGCGACTATCAGAAGTATTACGAACAAATGTATTCAAACAGATAACCCAAAAACGATGTCAGGAAACGTGAAAACAAACTGCGTTTCCTGACATCTTACAAATCAAACATAATAACAACAACTTTTCATTTATCAAGATGGACGCACTGTCACAAGAGCTTCAGGATTTTCTGATAAGGCTCGGCAAAGAGCCTCACTGCGTGAGCGAGAAGGTGGAACACTACATTAAGCACATCATGCACCTTATCTACGCCGACGACGAAGCCGTGCTTCAGCAGTATTACGGACTGTTCGGCAACGACGTCAAACCGCTCGAAGACATAGCAAAGGAACATGGCGTAAGCCCCGAAACAATGAGAAAAATCATAGAGGCAAATGTAAGAAGAATGGCCGTGTCGCCTGAATGGCAAATGGTAAAACAACTAATTAAAGAATAAACAATGAAGAAAATATTGCTTTTAGGCTCGGGAGAACTGGGCAAGGAATTTGTAATTGCGGCAAAACGTGCCGGACAATATGTTATAGCATGCGACCGCTATGCCAACGCTCCGGCCATGCAGGTGGCAGACGAAAGCGAGGTGTTCAGCATGCTCGACGGCGATGCGCTCGACAAAGTGGTGAAAAAACACCAGCCTGACATCATCGTTCCGGAAATAGAAGCCATACGCACAGAGCGCCTTTTCGACTTTGAGAAAGAAGGAATACAGGTAGTTCCGAGCGCACGTGCCGTGAACTTCACCATGAACCGCAAAGCCATACGCGACCTGGCAGCAAAGGAACTCGGACTGAAAACTGCCAAATATTTCTACGCAAAGACGCTCGACGAACTGAAGGAGCACTCAAAAGAGATTGGTTTCCCGTGCGTTATCAAGCCGCTCATGTCGTCGTCAGGCCACGGTCAGAGCATCGTAAAGTCGGCAGATGAACTCGAGACAGCCTTCAATGCAGCCATGGAAGGCAGCCGCGGAGACGTCAAGGAAATAATAATCGAAGAGTTTATACACTTCGACAGCGAATTTACACTCCTTACAGTTACACAGAAAGACGGCCCTACTCTTTTCTGTCCGCCGATAGGACACGTACAGAAGAGCGGCGACTACCGCGAAAGCTGGCAGCCGTTTGCACTGAGCGAAGCCGACCTTAAGGAAGCGCAGCACATGGCAGAAGCCGTTACAAAGGCGCTGACAGGAGCCGGAATATGGGGCGTGGAATTTTTCCTTAGCCGCGACAAGGGCGTTGTATTCTCAGAACTTTCACCCCGTCCGCACGACACAGGCATGGTAACGCTCGGACACACACTCAACCTCAACGAGTTTGAACTGCACTTCCGTGCCGTAATGGGACTGCCTATTCCGGCCATACATCTTGAGCATGCAGGCGCAAGCGCCGTCGTTCTGGCAAAGGATGAGGCAAGCCACGAACCCGAATACAACATGCTCGACGTGCTGAAAGAGGACTATACACGCCTGCGCATCTTCGGAAAGCAGGAACAGCACGTGAACAGACGCATGGGTGTAGTGCTCTGTTACGGCGATGCTGATGCTGACACAACAGCACTGAGAGACAAGGCCAAGCGACTAGCAGAAACCGTAATAAGATAACGGAGACACAACAAAAAGAATGATAGAGACATTACAAGGCTGCAGAATAATATTCATGTTTCTGATATTCATGTCACATTTTACATGGATGAACTCAGAAGATTTTTGTTTTGGAGGCGATTGTGGAGTCTCTTTCTTCTTTATGTTAAGCGGCTTTGTGCTGTGTCATGCACACGGGAAAGAGGTAACAGACAGCAGATTTGGCCATAAAAGGTTCATCCTCAGACAATTATCCAAGATATATCCGCTGCACATTGCCACACTGCTGGCTACAATATTAATAGGAATGAAGGCCGGCATATATCCCGGTATCGGCAATCTTGCACTGAATGTAACGTTGCTTCAGAGCTGGATACCCGACCACGACATACATTTCGGTTTCAACAGTGTGTCGTGGTTTCTGTCAGACATCATGTTCTTCTACCTTATGTTTCCGTCGCTCGTAAGATGCACGATGAAGGCTAAGAAACGTCATCTTACATTCGGAATCGCAGCTGTTGCAGCTGCATACATATGTATTCTGACTGCCGTACCCGAGGAAAAGACAAACAGTCTGCTGTATGTCTCGCCAGCACAGAGAATCATCGACTTTGCAATCGGCATAATTCTATACCGGCTCTACAAGTCAGATTTCACGAAATCTGCTGTCAGAAGAATAAAAGCAGGAGGCAAACTGCAAGCCGGACTAATTGAATGTGTGGCTATAATAATGATGATTGCCACCTATGCCGTATATCAGACGACCGAAGAAAGATGGCGCTGCGCAAGTCTGTTTTGGCTGACCATGCCTGTATTTATTTACATAATGGCAACTGCAAACGCAACAGGCGGATTCGTGGCAGACATTCTTAAAAGCAGAACAGCATTATGGCTGAGCCGACTGACAATGGAGATTTTCATGACGCACAAGATTGTCATAGACGTAATTAAATACATCCTGATAAAAATTGGCGCTGATCCCGGCTACACGGCAACCTGCCTTTTATGCATAGGCGTAACGGTTGCAACAGCTTATCTGACAGAAAAATATTTTGTAAGACATACAAGCAATTACCTGAAAAGAAAAATATTTAAGCCATGAACAAAATAATTGACCTTCCGAAAATAATCGACCCGAGAGGCAACCTCACTGTAACTGAGGGCGAAAACCATATACCGTTTGCCATTAAACGCACTTACTGGGTGTATGACGTACCGGCAGGAGAAAGCCGCGGAGGGCATGCGCACAAGGAATGCAAGGAGTTTCTTGTAGCCATAAGCGGAAGCTTCAGCGTTACGCTTGACAACGGAAAGGAGAAGAAGACATTTCTTCTTAACCACCCATATCAGGGACTTTTCATCGACGTGAACATCTGGCGAACGCTCGATGACTTCTCATCCGGGGCGGTATGCCTTGTGCTTGCTTCTGAAAGATTTGAGGAAGAAGACTACATACGCGACTATAACGACTATCTGGAATACGTCAAGGACAAGTCGCAAGAGCTATAACATGCAAGCAAAAAATGTAAAGATGAACAAGATTATAAAATATTCTGACCTGACAAAAAACACCGAAAGATACTCATCTGAAATTGAAGAAGCCGTCAAGAGGGTGGTAAACAGCGGATGGTATCTGCGCGGCAAGGAAACAGAACGCTTTGAACACGACTTTGCGTCATACATAGGCACGGCTCACTGCGTGGGCTGCGGCAACGGACTCGACGCGCTCACGCTCATTCTGAGAGCCTATATAGAGATGGGCGTAATGACGGAAGGCGACGAGGTTATCGTTCCGGCAAACACCTATATAGCATCGATACTGGCCGTTACGGAGAACAAACTGGTGCCTGTACTGGTTGAACCGGATATCGAGACGCTGCAAATAGACGACAGACTCATAGAGCAGGCCATAACCGAACGCACCAAAGCCATAATGATTGTGCATCTTTACGGACGCTGCGCATACACCGAGAAGATAGGCGAACTGTGCAGAAAATATAACCTGAAGCTCATTGAAGACAACGCACAGGCACACGGATGCATGCACAACGGTATACGCACCGGCGCACTGGGAGATGCCGCAGGACACAGCTTCTACCCGACAAAGAACCTCGGCGCACTGGGAGACGCAGGCGCCGTGACCACAAACGACAGTGAACTTGCCGACATGGTGCGCTCGCTTGGCAACTATGGCTCAGCCAGAAAATATGTATTCGACCACATAGGACGCAACAGCCGCATAGACGAACTGCAGGCTGCCGTGCTTGACGTCAAGCTGAAATATCTTGACGAAGACAACGAAATGAGAAGAAAAAAGGCGCTGCGCTACATAAAGGGCATTGACAACAAGAGCATAAAAGTGCCGTCAGAAGGATATTGGGAGAACAGTGTCTTCCATATTTTCCCCATTCTTTGTGAAAAGCGCGACGAACTGAAAGCCTATCTGAGCGGGCACGGAGTGCAGACAGAAGTGCACTACCCCATAGCACCTCACAGGCAGAAATGCTACGAAAGCTGGGCCGGGATGCAGTTGCCGGTAACAGAACAGATACACAGACAGGAACTGAGCCTGCCCATGAGCCCTGCACTCGACGAGAAGGAACAGGACTACGTGATAGAACTTCTCAACAACTTTTAAGCCGAAAAGCCGTATGCAACTATACGAAGTTACAGCCGAAGAATATGCTCAGGCAGGATTTTATGCCCATGTCTACAACACGCCGGAGTTTTCAGAGCTTAACAAGGCCAAGACCAACGGTCTTCACTACATTCTGATTAAGGACAACAAGACCAGATTCTCGATTGTTCTCGGCGAGAAAGGCGACAGCATGTGCAGTCCGTTCTCTGCCCCATACGGCGGTTTCAACATGAAGACGCCGCAGCGCATTGCCTACATGGACGAGGCCGCAGCCCTGCTGAAAGACTGGGGCAAAAGCCATGACAAGAAGATAAAGATAACGCTGCAGCCGTCGGTCTACGACGATACGCAACTATCGAAATGGGCAAACGTGATGTTCAGAAACGGCAGGCTGACCAACATCGACCTCAACTATCACTTCGACCTGTCAAGATTTCCGCATTATGAAGACTTCATAGACCGCAGCGCACGCAAGAACCTGCACAAAGCCATGGCCGAAAATTTCGTAATATCTCATCTCGACAGCAGTAATGCCGACGACATATCGAGGGCATACGGCGTGATAAGCATCAACCGGAAGGAACACGGCTATCCGCTAAGAATGAGCCTGCAGAATGTTGCCGACACGGTGAAAATAATTGATGCCGACTTCTTTGTGGTGTCGCACAACGGCACCGACGTTGCTGCCGCACAGGTGTTTAAGGTAACGGAGGACGTGGCACAGGTGATTTACTGGGGCGACTTGAGGCAATACGCCAGCCTAAGGACGATGAATTTTCTTGCATACAAGGTCTTCGAATATTACTATCAAAAAGGCTTCAGGATTCTCGACATCGGCCCGTCGACCGAAGACGGGGTGCCCAACAACGGTCTCTGCGACTTTAAGGAGGCCATAGGATGCTCTGTAACGCAGAAGCTCTTCTTCGAACTCTGACGCCAACGATAATCATAACAAGCAAAAAAGTAAAGCCCAAACCGGTTATTACTCTTTCTGAAAGATGTAATATAACAGCCGGTTTGGGCTTAATTTATGTATTGTAGACTACAGAATTTCAGTCTGTAAGTATCACGGTTACGCCTCGCGCAGCCTGCGCTCCCATGACAAGAGCCTGCGCGATGTCGGCCGTCTTGGACGGTCCTGATATGAACGAGCCGTAGCCATAGTCAGTAAACTGTATGCGCTCGTATGCCTGATGCATGTTGCTCACGATGCTCTTGCGGCTGAGCAGTATGACAAGATATTCAGAGATAAAGCATACGGCCTTCTCTTTCATGGTCTGCGGAATCCACACACAGCCGTTCTCTGCCACTCCTATTTCGCCCCTTACAATGCCAACGTCGGTTCCGTTGAGGTCCTGCGCCCTATCAACGGTGTCGGGATTGCGGTCGGCAATGGTTATTTCGGGCAGACTGCTCGCAAACACCTTTGCCTCGGGATAGAGGCTCTTGATAACACTGTTTATGTCGTCGCCGGCGGACAGGTCTACCACATGGCTGCCCACATTCTCGCTCATGGCTACAAACTGCGCCAGAGGATTGTCGTACTCAACACCCTTCAGAGTGCCGAAGTCGGGCATGTCATACTGCCCCGTAACCTTCATGTTGCGGCGGTATCTTGAAAGTATTTCTTCCTTCGTGCTCATTTCACTTCTCCTTTCTTCCACATTGTCTGGAACGATTCGCGCGGGAACTCCGGCATCTCATGCCCTATGCCCCACCCGTTAAGTTTGTTATACATCAGCAGTCGCGGCAGATGGTTGGCCAGCGGCGCAAATCTGAGCGACGTGCTGTATAGGCCCGGATGGCCGAAGAGATACTCCATGCCTGCCGACATGGCCTTCTTCATCGGGTCGGCCTTGCCCAGCGAGTCGAGGTTCTGGCGCCATCTGTATATCTGTTCCGACAGGTTCACCTTTACGGGGCACACATTGTCGCACGAACAGCAGAGCGAGCATGCGCTCACGTTGTCGGAATATTTTACCGGACTTTTCAGCATTCCGAGGTTTATTCCGATAGGTCCCGGAATGAAGTATGTGTATGAGTAGCCTCCGCTGCGGCGGTAGACGGGGCACGTGTTCATGCAAGAGCCGCAGCGTATGCACTTCAGCGTCTCCCAGTGTTCAGTGTTCGCAATGATGTCGCTGCGTCCGTTGTCCACCAATATTATGTGCATCTCGCCGTCCGGACGCGCCTTGCGGAAGTGTGATGTGAAGGCTGTTGTAGGCTGACCTGTGGCCGCGCGGCAGAGCAGACGCTGGAACACAGCCAGCGAACGGTAGTCGGGTATCACCTTCTCGAGGCCCATTGCAGCTATATGCAGCTTAGGCACAGAGGTAGACATGTCGGCATTTCCCTCGTTGGTGCACACCACGATGTCGCCAGTGGCGGCAACGCCGAAGTTGGCGCCCGTCATGCCTGCGTCGGCCGTCATAAACTCGTTGCGCAGGCTTATGCGTGCCTGGTATGTAAGATATGTGGGGTCATAGTTGCCCTTTTCGCTTCCGAGCACGCGCTCAAAGAGATGTCCCACCTCTTCCTGCGTGATATGTATGGCCGGCACTACGATGTGGCTCGGCTTCTGCTTCATAAGCTGAAGGATGCGCTCGCCGAGGTCTGTCTCAACGACGTCTATGCCGTGCTGCTCGAGGAAGGGGTTCATCTCGCACTCCTCCGTCAGCATCGACTTGCTCTTCACGAGCTTCTTCACGTTGTGTGACGTGAATATTTCAAGCACAATGTTGTTAAACTCTTCTGCATCTTTTGCCCAGTGAACCTTCACTCCGTTCTTCTCGGCATTTGTGGCAAACTGCTCAAGATATTTGTCAAGATGCGTTACGGTGTGGCGCTTTATGGCGCTGGCCGTGTCGCGCAGGCGTTCCCATTCGTCGAGTCCCATGGCCATGTTGTCGCGCTTGTCGCGCAGTGCCCAGAACGTGGCGTCGTGCCACTTGGCGTTCTCTCCGTTCTTCAGGAACGTCTGTGCTGCTTTTCTGTGTAGTGTGCTCATAGTCCTGCCGCTAAAATTTGTACGATGTGAATAAACTTTATGTCCTTCTGCTGCCGCTTTGCCACACCCTGCAGATGCATCAGGCACGAGCTGTCGGGGCCTGTTATATACTCAGCGCCCGTGGCCATGTGGCGTTCCAGCTTGTCGATGCCCATCTGTGTAGACACCTCAGGCTCCTCAACCGAGAACATGCCGCCGAATCCGCAGCACTCGTCAACGCGCTCCGGCTCGCAGACGGTTACGCCTTCCACGAGCGACAGCAGGTCCTTGAGCTTTGAATATTTAGGGATATTGCGCTCGCTGGGCGACGAAAGGCCAAGCTCGCGCACTCCGTGGCAGGAGTTGTGCAGACTTACCTTATGATAAAACTTGCCGGGCAGCGACTTTACCTTCAGTACGTCGTGCAGAAACTCGCAGATGTCCATTATCTTATCTGACGTCTCGCAGAAATGCTTGCCCTGAAGCAGTCTGGGATAGTTGAGCTTTACAAAAGCCGCACAACTGGCCGAAGGGGCCACCACATAATCGAAACCCTTGAAGATGTCCTCAAAATGCTCGGCCAAGGGCACAGCCTTGCTCTCAAAGCCGGCGTTTGCCATAGGCTGGCCGCAGCATGTCTGCTTTAGCGGATACGTTACGTCTACCTGAAGATGCTTCAGCAGCTTGTAGCAAGCCACCGCCACCTCAGGATACAGCGCATCGACATAGCAGGGAATAAAAAGTCCTGTTTTCATATCTTTTGTATTTTTCTTGTCCGCACGCGGCGACTGCAAAACTACATGCCAAGAGCCTGCCACGCATTCGGGCGCAACCATCTTAACCGCCGGCAAAAAACATTTCAGTCATTGTGCGGAGGCTGCATGCCCACCGCAAAGGTAATAATTTTAAAGCGAACGACAAGCACAACGGGACGACAAACTGAGCCTCTCTTGCGCAAAGAAAATCACTTTGGCAGCACAATGCTCCAGACTGCAAAACCGACATTGCAGACTGGCACCGACACGACGCATCCAGAGCCTCACTGCAGACCACGCCCTCGCAGGCATGACGGCACCGGGCAGATATGGCACGCAGGACGGACGGTTTGCAAAAGGTGGCCTTTCAGGCTGCAAAAGGCCATGTTTTACGCTGCAAAAGATGCCCTTTTGCAACGTAAAACGGCACCTTTTAGAAACCGCCTGATTATCAGCCACTTACAAAGGCATATTTTATCCGTTTCCGACCGGTGTGAACCTGCACGTAACATGCACACAGCGGGAGTGTTTCAGCTGTCCGGACGTCGCGCCGACGGCGGCTTTATATATAATAGGTGGAAAGTTTTTTTATAAACAATGCTTAAAAGTCAACGATGTATGAAGCAATTTTATTAATTTTGCACTCCTGTTTCACACCAAACATATAATTACAGAAACATTATGACACCTAAAGAGATACGCAACGAGAAGCTCGCTGCAAAGATGATCAAGAACCTGAAACGCCGCAATTTTGAGGCTTGTTACTGCGCCACGGCGGCCGAGGCCGTAGAGGCTGTGTCGGCCATGATTCCCGACGGAAGCAGCGTTACGTGGGGCGGCTCGATGACCATAAGGGACATGGGACTGACAAAGGCCCTGCACGAAAGAGACCTGAAGGTGCTCGACCGCGACGAGGCAAAGACGCGCGACGAGGCGCAGCAGATTTACCGAGAGGCTTTTTCGTGCGACTACTATCTGTCGAGCGTCAACGCCATAAGCGAAGACGGCGTGATAGTTAACATCGACGGCAACGGCAACCGCGTGGCAGCGATAACCTTCGGACCCAAGCACGTGATATTCGTCGTGGGACTCAACAAGGTGGCACAGGATGTTCAGAGCGCACTGGCAAGGGCACGCTCTACGGCAAGTCCGATTAATGCGGCACGCTTCGACATCAAGACTCCGTGTCTGACAGACGGCGTATGCCACAACTGCAACTCGCCCGAGAGCATCTGCAACTACATCCACTTCACACGCAACTCTCATCCGGCAGGACGCCACACCGTGGTTCTCGTCGGCGAAAACCTGGGCTACTGATGCCCTTCTGCCGCCGCAGGCAACGGCCATACGGCTCAACCGGCGCGACAGCAACATCTCACATAAAACAAAAAATACATCTTATAAAAACATAATATATGATTGTCTGCATTGCAGAGAAACCAAGTGTAGCAAAAGACATAGCACGAATCCTGGGCGCAACAAAGCCGTGCGACGGATTCATGGAGGGCAACGGCTATCAGGTTACATGGACCTTCGGTCATCTATGCACCCTGAAAGAGCCCGACGACTATACGCCCCTATGGAAGAGGTGGAGCCTGAGCGCACTGCCGATGCTGCCTCAGCGGTTTGGCATAAAGCTGATAGACGATGCCGGCATCCGCAAGCAGTTCTCGGTGATAGAGAAGCTCATGCAGGCAGCAGACAGCATAATAAACTGCGGCGACGCCGGACAGGAGGGTGAACTGATACAGCGATGGGTCATGCAGAAGGCTCAGGCCAAATGCCCAGTCAAGCGTCTGTGGATATCGTCAATGACCGACGAGGCCATACGCGAGGGATTTCAGTCGCTGAAAGACCAGAACGAATATCAGCCTCTGTATCTCGCCGGACTGAGCCGCGCCATAGGCGACTGGATTCTCGGCATGAATGCCACAAGGCTTTACACGCTAAAATACGGACAATACAGGCAGGTGTTGTCCATCGGACGCGTGCAGACGCCCACCCTCGCACTGATAGTGAACCGGCAGAAGGAGATAGACAACTTCAAGCCGGAGCCTTACTGGGTGTTGTCAACGATATACCGCGACACGCTGTTCACGGCCACTTCGGGCAAGTTTACCAGCAAGGAAGAAGGCGAGCAGTCGTTCGACAAGATTGCAGGCAAGCCCTTTGTCGTAACCGACGTGCAGAAGAAAGCCGGCAAAGAGGCTCCCCCGCATCTCTACGACCTTACGTCGCTGCAGGTAGACTGCAACAAGAAGTTCTCCATGAGCGCCGAACTGACGCTCAACACCATACAGTCGCTCTACGAGAAGAAGCTCACCACGTATCCCCGTGTGGACACTCAGTATCTCAGCGACGACATCTATCCTAAGTGTCCCGCCACTCTCAAGGGGCTCAGGGGCTATGAAGCCTTCACGCTTCCGCTTGCAAACGCCAAGCTGCCAAAGAGCAAGAAGGTATTCGACTCGTCTAAGGTAACCGACCACCACGCCATAATCCCCACCGGCGTTCCGGCTTCTAACCTTACCGACCTCGAGCGTAACGTCTACGACCTGATAGCCCGCCGCTTCATCAGCGTGTTCTATCCCGACTGCAAGTTCTCCACAACCACCGTCATGGGCAAGGTTGAGGATGTTGACTTTAAGGTCAGCGGCAAGCAGATAAACGACCCTGGATGGCGCGTTCTGTATGACAAGGAAGCGCAAAACGCAGACAACGATGCTGCAAACAACTCCGACGAGGAGCGCACATTGCCGGCATTCACAAAGGGAGAGAGCGGCCCCCATACGCCGACACTCACCGAGAAATGGACCACTCCGCCCAAATATTACACCGAAGCAACACTGCTCAGGGCTATGGAAACGGCCGGAAAGTTTGTCGACGACGAGGAGTTGCGTGCCGCCTTGAAGGAGAACGGCATCGGAAGGCCGTCTTCGAGAGCCAACATTATCGAGACTCTGTTCAAGAGACGCTACATCAAGCGCGAAAGAAAAAACATTGTTGCCACTCCTACGGGCATAGAACTCATTGACACCATTAAGGAAGAACTGCTCAAGAGCTGCGAACTCACGGGTATATGGGAGAAGAAACTGCGCGACATTGAGCACAAGAAATATGACGCCGGACAGTTTATCAACGAACTGAAAGAACAGATCACCACGATAGTCAACGACGTTCTGGCCGACAACAGCAACCGTCACGTAACAATAATGAGTGACGAAGACATGAAGAAAAAGACGCAGAAGAAGGCGTCGAAACCAAGAAAGAAGCCGGAAAGCAAGACCGTAAAGACTGCCGAAAAACAGCCTGACGCAACGCAGAATGCCGATGCGGCACAGACAGCCAAGCCCGAACCGGCACAGCAGACGATACAGGCCGACGACTCGATAGTAGGCTCTGCATGCCCAATATGCGGCCAGGGACATATCATAAAAGGCAAAACGGCCTACGGATGCAGCCGCTGGAAAGAAGGATGCACATTCAGACTGCCTTTTAAACAATAAATCAGGCCTTTTTGTGTTATTATATAATAACGAAGGGCTTTACAGCTCTTGTACATTGGTTTTATATATAACAACTAAGGTTTCGTGATGAAAGAAAAGCTTTACACACTCATAATAATATGCATTACGATGCTGCTTACAGCGTCGTGCGGCGCCGATCACTACATGAAAAAAGGCGAGAAATATCTCGCCTTGGGTGAATATTACGACGCTGCGGCCGAATTTAAGACGGCGTATAACAAGACTTCGCCTAAAGACAAGGACAAAAGAGGCGAACGGGCAAAGAAACTTGCCGGATGCTACGACCGCATAAACTCAACACAAAAGGCTATTGCGGCATACCGGAACACGATAAGATACAACAAGGCCGACATAGAAACGCACCTTTCCTTTGCACGTGTGCTGATGAAAAACGGCAGCTATAAGGAGGCTGCAAAGGAGTTTCAGCTCGTGCTCGACTCACTTCCCGACAACGAACTTGCCAAGACCGGACTGCTGTCGGCACAGACAGCACAGGCAGAAAAGGAAGCCGGCTCGAGATATATAGTAAAGAAGATGGACGTGTTCAACTCGCGCCGGGCAGACTATTCGCCCATGCTCTTCGGTGACGAATACGACCAACTGTACTTCACTTCTACGAGAAACGAGGCCAAAGGCGACGAACTTAGCGGCATAACGGGCACCAAAGCCGGCGACATATTTGTGTCGCAGAAGGACGACAAGGGCAAATGGGGCAAGCCGGAAGCCATTGTTTCAGGCCTCAACACTGAGTTTGACGAGGGCGCATGCTGCTTTACGCCGGACCAGAGTCAGATGTATCTCACACAATGCACCACCGACCCGAACTATCCGAGATATGCAACCATTGTAACATCTAACCGCTCTGACGCAGCATGGGGCAAGGCTTCGGCCCTCGAGATAACACGCGACACGCTGTCGAGCTATGCCCATCCTGCCGTATCGCCCGACGGACAATGGCTCTACTTCACATCGGACATGCCGGGAGGAAAAGGAGGATACGACATATGGAGAGTGAGACTTACGAGCAACGGACTTGGAGGCGTGGAGAATCTGGGCGAACCTGTCAACACGCCGGGCAACGAGATGTTCCCAACGTTCAGGCCGAACGGCGACCTTTACTTCTCGTCTGACGGCCACAAAGGCCTCGGCGGACTCGACATATACATAGCCAAAGTGGACAAAAGGACAAAGAAATTTGTGCTTGAACACCCGGGATATCCGCTCAACTCGTATGGAGACGACTTCGGAATGACCTTCGAAGGTCCGCATAACCGCGGCTACTTCTCGTCGAACAGAGGCGACGGCAGAGGCTGGGACCACATATACAGCTTTGAGAAACCTGAGGTAATACAGACCGTGAAGGGATGGGTATACGAGATGGACGGCTACGAACTGCCCGACGCCCTGGTGTATATGATAGGCAGCGACGGCACCAACCTGAAGCTGAACGTGAAGGGCGACGGCTCTTTCACACAGGTGATAAACCCGAATGTCGACTACATGATGCTTGCCACATGCAAGGGCTTCCTCAACCATAAGGAAGAACTGAGGGTGAAACCAGTAACAGAATCAGAAGAATATGTGCTGCAGTTTCCGCTCGCCTCGATACGTGTGCCGGTGCTGATAGACAACATTTTTTACGACTTTGACAAGTATTCGCTGCGTCCGGAGTCGACCAAGGCGCTCGACGAACTTATCAAGCTGCTGAACGAAAACCCCAACGTTACCATAGAGCTGAGCGCACACTGCGACTATAAGGGCAGCGCGGAATACAACAAAACGCTGTCGCAGAAGAGAGCCGAGGCCGTGGTAAACTATCTGATAGAGCACGGAATAGCCAAAGACCGCCTGTCGCCGGTGGGCTACGGCAAGGAGAAACCGAAGACAATACGCAAGAAGCTGACGGAGAAATATCCGTGGCTGAAGGAAGGCGACGTGCTGACAGAAGAGTTTATAAAGAAACTTGACAAGGACAAACAGGAGATATGCAACCAGCTGAACCGCCGCACCGAGTTCATAGTGCTGAGGATAACATACGGAATGTTTGACGAAAACGGCAACCTAAAGAATCCTCCAAAGGCTAAGGAACAGGATAACGGAGGCTCTGAAGACGACGGCTTCGTGATAGAGATGTAACACGATAATCCCCGGAACTGCACATGCCGTTCCGGGGATTATTGTATCTGATAAAGCTATATGCGCCTTGACGGCAGGCACGGACACATAATCCGCCATGCAGGAAAGGCTCAACATCATATCATGAAGCCGCAGATAAACGCCACGCACGCCGCTCACCGCTCGCGGACGGCAAAGCCTATGCCCCACAAAAGTATCAGCACCATTGCCACAGGCAACAGCAGATGAGGATTGTTGAGCTGCTCATGGCGGGCAAGGACATCTGAGAATATGCCGTCGAAGCACGACACAAGAACCGAGAAGCCCTTGTTTCTGAAGAAAATCAGCAGTCCTATAACGACACACACCGCTGTCCACAGACGGCTGATGCGCCGTGTGCGGTCGGGCAGACGGCGCATGACACGCCTTGAAAATCCGTCGTCGGGCACGTCAATGCGGTTTTCGCTGAAGAACTTTTTTACCAGAACATCGTCATTGTTATCTGTCATATCCATTATCCTTTAAATAATTTGCAAGTTTGTGTTTGCTCCTTGAGAGATGCGACTTCACCGTACCCAGCGGCAGTGAGGTTATCTCTGATATCTTGTCGACGGACAGTCCGTCGATTATCTGCAGCGTCAGACAGAGCCTCTCGTCGTCTTTCAGCAGTTTCAGTGCCGAGTAGATGTCGATGCTCAGGCCCTTGTCAGCCTGCGCCACACTGCGGTCTGCCGGCACAGAGCTTACGTCGTCTGTCACCTTATGCGACCGCCTGTAGTCATAAAGCACATTGTAGGCTATGCGATAAAGCCACGTGGAAAAACCTGACAGCCCCCTGAAACGCCCTATGTTGGTATAGGCCTTGATGAAGGTGTCCTGCGCCAGGTCGTCGCTGAGCTGCGCATCGCCCAGCGTCTGGCTGAGGAAGAACCTCCTGACGGGCGCCTGGTATTTCACGACAAGCGCGTCGAACGCCTTCTTGTCGTGAAAAACGGCCACCCTCGTAACCAACGATATGTCATTAAGCTGTTTCACCTTCAACCCCGTAATATTACTT
Source organism: Prevotella sp. CAG:255 (assembly GCF_000431195.1). Taxonomy (NCBI): domain Bacteria; kingdom Pseudomonadati; phylum Bacteroidota; class Bacteroidia; order Bacteroidales; family Prevotellaceae; genus Prevotella; species Prevotella sp. CAG:255. The sequence continues at coordinate 73,669 of NZ_HF986778.1, forward strand.
TTCCTTATCGCCGTCCGGCTCGTCTTTTATATCGTCCATGAAGAAATCGCTTTCGTCAGTGCGCTTTCTGCGGCCTGTGGTGCGGGCTATGATACACTGACCGAGACCATAGAAGAACACGAGCCAGCCTATGCCGGTGAGCGGATTGGCGCCGATGATGTAGAAGCAGACCACAAGACCGATGCCGAGGCAGCCGTTCTTTACGCCTTTCTTCCATAGAGCTTCATTGCTGAAGTCGTCTTTCTTCAGCAGATTATCGGGTATAGGGCGCCCGCTCTCCATGGCCTTTTCGGCCAGACGGTAGCGCTGGTTGCGGTTTTTCAGCACCAGATAGATGATGAGTGCGACAAAAAGGAACGGCGAAAGCACCACCAGGATGCACAGCAACACAAAGGCAATGGCCACCAATACGCTGCCCGGGCCGTCCAAATCGGCCAGATATGCAATGAGCGTAAACGGGTCGGACACGTCGTCAAACTGCTTTACGCTTACTGCCTCGTCTTCGTCTGAGGCTGTTGTCTGAGCCGCACTTGTGTCGCGTGCTGCGCCCGTTGTGTCTGAATAGGCCACCACCTCGCCCGTGTCGGCAGCCGTCTGGCTGTTCACCACCTGCGGATTGTGCCTGTAGAGCGACTTCTGAGCCTGAACAGGAGCGGCCAGCGTGGCTGCCATGGCTAAAATGATAAATAACTTTTTCATATCTTAATTTTATTTTTTGTTCTATCCGTTAGACGTATAAAAGGGTGAAAAGGTTGCACGGAAAACAAGAAATTTTCAAAAAAATGCATTTTTATCTCATTTCTTCCGTCATGCAGGAATAACGCCACCAAACGCCTTCAATAAAACAGCCCGTGAACGGCAGTTTTGCAAAAGGTATGCTTTTACCTTCCAAAAGGACACAAATTGCACGCTAAAAGGGCACCTTTTAGAAGGCAAAAGCATACCTTTTGCAAACGCATTGAATATCAACGTGTTACACAGTGCAAAACTCAGACATTTCAAAGCGCCGCAAGAGAGTCGCTCCATGACACAAAAATGCGTTGCAGCACGGCACATACGCACGAAGGCATGCATATAAGGGCCGGCACAAAAAAATCAAGACACCTTTTTGGTTGCGCACATTAAAATTATTTGTAACTTTGCCTGCACTAATCACACTGCATATTTAAATGACACTGCCGGAAGATTTTATAAATTACACTAAAGCGCTTACAGGCAACGAGTTGTGGAGCATCATAAGCCGCGGACTGGCCGACGAGCCACCCGTGAGCATAAGGCTCAATCCGTTTAAGTGTGCCAGCGGCTCACCTGCCGAAAGTCTTTCTGACGGAAAGGTTGGCTGGTGCGACAGCGGATATTATCTTAACTCACGGCCAAACTTCACGTTCGACCCCCTGCTCCATGCCGGACTGTATTATGTTCAGGAAGCATCGTCGATGTTTCTCGACCGTGTCATGAGGCTGTATGCGTCCGACGGACCGCTGACCATGCTCGACCTATGTGCCGCCCCGGGCGGAAAGTCGACCGTGGCGAGGGCAGCCCTGCCAGAAGGCAGCCTGCTGATAAGCAACGAACCGATGAGGACGCGCGCACAGATTCTGGCAGAAAACATGCAGAAATTCGGTCATGAGGACGTGATTGTTACCAACAACTATCCGCGCGACTTCGGCAAGAGCCGTCTTATGTTCGACGTAATTCTCACCGACGTGCCATGTTCGGGCGAGGGAATGTTCAGAAAAGACGACACGGCGATAAGCGAATGGAGCGTGCAGAACGTGGAGAAATGCTGGCGGCTACAGCGCGAGATTGTGAGCGACGTGTGGCAGTGCCTGAAGCCTGGCGGCCTGCTGATTTACTCAACATGCACGTTCAACACCAAAGAAGACGAAGAAAACATAAGATATATAACCGAAGAGCTGGGCGCAGAGCTGCTGCCCGTTGACATTGACGGCAGCTGGAAGATAACCGGCTCGCTGCTAAGCGGATTCGACAAGCCTGTGTACCGTTTCCTGCCCGGACTTACTCGCGGCGAAGGAATATTCATGGCCGTAATGCGCAAAAACGGCGAACGCGACGCCAACGACACGCCGCGTAAGGACAAGAAGGCTAAAAAAGACAAGCAGCGCAACAGCAAGAAAGAGACGGCAAGCTGCAACCGCAACTGGATTAAAGACCCTGACAGATTCGACTTTGTAACCTCTGACAACATCACGGCAGCCATACCTAAGGCGTGGCGCGACGTGTATGACGCTGCTGCAAAGTCGCTTAAGATATTGTCGGCGGGAATAACCATCGGCGAAAGCAAGGGCAAGGACATCATTCCGGCACAGGCGCTCGCCCTGTCGAGGGCACTCAACAAAGAAACTTTTGCACAGGCAGAACTCAACTACACACAGGCAATGAGCTTTCTGCGCAAAGAGGCTGTAACCTTACCGGCCGACACGCCGCGCGGCTACGTGCTGGTAGAGTTCAACGGCGTGCCGCTCGGGTTTGAAAAGAACATAGGCAACAGGGCAAACAACCTTTACCCGGCAGAATGGAAGGTAAAGAGCAGTCATGTGCCTGACGAATACAATGAAATAATCAGAACAAAATAAACAACGATGAAACAATATCTCGACCTGCTAAGACGCATCAAGACCGAAGGCGTTATGAAGCACGACCGCACAGGAACGGGCACCATAAGCATCTTCGGCAATCAGATGCGCTTTAATCTTGACGACGGTTTTCCGCTTCTTACGACCAAGAAACTGCATCTGAAATCTATCATCTACGAGCTTCTATGGTTCCTTAAGGGCGACACCAACGTTAAATATCTTCAGGAACACGGCGTAAGGATATGGAACGAATGGGCCGACGAGAACGGCGAACTCGGTCCGGTCTACGGCCATCAGTGGCGCTCATGGCCCGACCACAACGGCGGACACATAGACCAGATAAAGAACATCATCAACCAGATAAAGAAAACTCCTGACTCAAGGCGCATAATTGTAAGCGCATGGAACGTGGCCGACATTGAGCAGATGCACCTGCCGCCGTGCCACTGTCTGTTCCAGTTTTACGTGGCAGAAGGCCGCCTGAGTCTTCAGCTTTATCAGCGCAGCGCCGACACATTCCTCGGCGTGCCGTTCAACATTGCATCCTACGCACTGCTTCTGATGATGGTTGCACAGGTGACGGGACTAAAGCCGGGCGAGTTTATCCACACCACCGGCGACACGCACATATATCTTAACCATCTTGAGCAGGTTGACCTGCAGCTCACGCGCACCCCGCGCCCTCTGCCTGTAATGAAGCTCAACCCCGACGTAAAAGACCTCTTCGACTTCAAATACGAAGACTTCACTCTCGAGAACTATAATCCCTGGCCGCATATTGCAGGAAAGGTGAGTGTATAAAATTATTCAGGAGTAAAGGAGTTATGAAGTTAAGGAGTTAAGACATATGTCATGTCTGTTTTAAACTTCTCGGGCAATTGTCTTAACTCCTTAACTTCATAACTCCTTTACTCCCCAAAACTTCTTTAACTACTGAGATATCATGCAAATAACCATCATTGCCGCCGTGGCACAAAACCGGGCGATAGGAAAAGACAACAAACTGATTTACTGGCTGCCAAACGACCTAAAACGGTTTAAGGCCCTTACCACAGGACACACAATAATAATGGGACGAAAGACCTTTGAGTCGCTGCCGAAAGGGGCACTGCCCAACAGACGCAACATCGTCCTGAGCCGCAGCAAGCGCAACTTCGCCGGATGCGACTGCTACACATCGCTCGACGAAGCCCTGGCCAACTGCTCTGCCGACGAGGACATATATATAATAGGTGGGGCAAGCATCTACGAACAGGCCATAAAACGTGCCGACAGGTTGTGTCTTACGGAGATAGAGGACACGCCGGAAGATGCCGACACATTCTTTCCTGAGTTTGACGGATGGAGAGAAGAAAAACGTGAGAACCACGACATAGACGAGAAACATGCCTACAGATACGCTTTTGTAGACTATGTGAGATAATAAAAATTGTCGCCAAAGACAACCGGTTGGTTCTCTTTGGCGACAATTTTAAGATAAGCCCCAATAATCATTTAAACCCAAATCTGTCATTAGGATTCGGTCTGTATTTTTGCTTTATATTGAACGGATTTTCGTTAGATTTTTCGCAGGCATATCGGGCTATGTCAAGAAAAATCTGACAAAAAGACGCCAATAAAAACAAGAAGACGGGCTGAAAGCATCAATACACAAAACTGATAAAGTAATATGCGGCTTAATTACCGAATTGGGTTAAATCCGCCCTAACATTATTTGCCTGAAGGCACGTCAGCCGTGGCGATATGTTCGGATATATATTTCTCTATCACTCCCTTACTGTATCCCGACCACTTCTTGACAACTTTCCCGTCTGGCGACAAAAGTACGAAAGAAGGTATTCCGCGAACGCCATATTTAGCGGCAATGCCCGTATTGAGATTTTTGTCGCTAAGGTTCATCCATGTAATGCCTTCAGTGGCCGAATGCTCCTTCCACACCTTCTCATTGTCAACCGAAATGCTTACCGCCACAAGTCTGTCCTTATACTTGTCGGCTGCTTCCTTTATCTCAGGAATGGCCATCTTGCACGGACCGCAGCCACGGCTCCAGAAGTCGATAAGCACGTATCTGCCCCTGAAGTCAGACAAATGCCACAATTTTCCGTCAATATCATAGAGGTCGGCATCAGCAGCCTCCTCTCCTACCTCAACGACATGTTGGGGGAAAAGAACATTCTTGGCTTCACGGCCGGAGAAAGAATCACGCCACACATCAGGTATATAGGCATAGAGAGCCTTAGCCTTTTCCAGATTATCCTTGTTCTTGGAGATATTCACCATGTATGCCGTGTTAACATAATTCAGCATCCAGGCCTGGTCGACATCAAGCTTCGCCATAGCCTCAAGTTCTACGGCTGAGATGCGGTCCTGCAGCATGCTTTTCGCCTGCTTCATGCTGTCGAGTCTCGCTTTCTGCCTTTTCGTTTCCTCACCGGAATACTTGCCCAATTTTATCCTGCTGCGCAGAGAGTCATAATCTCCATCTAAAATCTGATATTCGTTCCAGAGATCGCGCGAACTTGCAAGTATCTTGCTCCTTGTCTGCTGCTCGGGCACATCGCTTTCAACGCTCCATGTATACACAAGAAGATTGTCGGCAGAGATTCTTATCGAACTTCCCGGCCGTACCCAAAGATACAAAATCATGCTGTAATAGTTTTCCGTTCTTGCCGTCAGGAACATCCAGTCGGTGCCGTTGCCTGAAGTTTCTTCCTCAAAACGGAACTTGCCGTTCCGCAAGGTGTCAGAAGCCACAAGCATTCCTACATTGTCTTCATTACGCAGAAGTTCAACGATAAGGCCGTCGGGCACATTGGCAACACTTCCTTCAATAACAAACTTATTCTCGGCATGAAGGTTAATGGCCAAGAATAAAGATAAAATAAATAAGACTTGTTTCCTCATAATAACAAATTAACCAAGGCAATTACGCCTTGGTTTAAATTTTTATTCGATTACATCATCTTCGTCCTCATCGTCAACCGGTATGTCCACAATAGGCAACTGTCGGTCGAATGCCGAATTGAATGATATGATAGTCTCGCTTCGTGACAATCCCAGCGGCTGCAGACGGTCGTGAATGATGTTGAGCAAATGGTGATTGTTGAATGCGTAAATCTTAATGAACATATCGTAGTCGCCCGTTGTATAATGACATTCAACGACTTCAGGTATGTTTCTCAAAGCCTCAACAGCCTTGTCAAAATCTTCAGGATTCCTGAGGTTCAGACCTATATAAGCACATGTTTCGTAACCAATTTTCTCAGGGTCGATTATAAATTGTGAACCTTTCAACACTCCGAGACTATTGAGTTTCTGTATACGCTGATGAATGGCAGCGCCGCTTACGTTGCACGAACGAGCCACCTCAAGGAAAGGAATACGAGCGTCCTCAGCAATAAGCCTAAGGATTTTCTTGTCTAATGAATCTAAATTGTGATGCGCCATTTTCTAAGTTTTAGATTAAAACAAACATAAATACAGCCATGGATAAAGAGTGCTTTTGTTTTTATGCCATACGTCCGCCACGGCAAACGCCGGCATCTGTGACGCAAGAACATGCTGTTATCAAAATCCAACTGACCGATTAATTTGTGCAAAGATATGATAAATTTATCATTTCTGCAATAGATTTAAAGCAAAATTTTACTTCTTGATAACAGATTATAACATCTTTACAATAACAAAAATTACTTTTTGCTTTTTTCAACGGCTGAATAATTCACGCGCAGGGCACCAGCCTCACGCAAAGCCTGACGCAAATCGCTCATAACTCCCATCTCTGTCTCGCGGTCAGCCTTGACCGACACGCTCATTATTTTTGCGTCTTCAGGCGACATGCGGCGGTGTTCTTCAGTAACAAAGTCCACTACGGCAGGAATGTCTGCATACTTGTCGTTAATCTGTATGCGCGTATTGTTTCCAGCCTGCGGCCTCATCTCTTTTGTAGGCTTGCCGATATAAATATGTGTAATGGCCGATTTCTTTGTAAGTTTAGTAAGTTCTGTTCCCTCCGGCACTCTGTATTTCACCTTCAAAGTTACCTGGCGCATGTGAGTAACGGTGATAAAAAAGAACAGCACCGTAAATATAAGGTCGGGCAATGCAGCCGTGTTTAGCATCGGCACGGTACGCCTGCTGCGTCTGAACATTGTCATATCTCACCTCCTTCGGCTTCAGCCACCGTCGTCTCAGCTATACGCTGAGGATAATATTCTCTTACTTTTTCACGCTGCGCGGCCGTACAGCGTTCGTACTCCCGCCCGTATGTCTTCAGTGCATATCTGTTTCTGAGAGTTTTATACGCCGCCATTATCTCGTTCTGTACGTTGAAATAAAGGTCATAACTGGTCTTGCGGTCTACCGTCACCGATATAATGTGACGCTGGCGGTCGGCCGTCTTGCCGACAAACGTCATAACACGCGAACGCAGCTGCGCAACATCAAGCGGCTTGCCGTCAGCAATAAGCTTGTTGGACGACGTAAGTTGCAGGTCGAGCATGTTGCCTTTGCTTATGTCAGCCACCTCTTCTGTCTTGTCACGGTCAGGCGGAGGCAACTGGCGTTGCAGTCCCTTATCAACGTCCATAGACGTCATGATAAGGAAAAACACCAACAGGATGAAAGATATGTCAGCCGTTGACGTGGTGTTCAGCAAAGGTACTTCACGTTTGTTATGCCTCAGAATCATTTTCTTTGACCGATATTATATTCTTCTTTATGCAAGTGCATGTACGCCATATCGCACACATTTGATGTCATGCCGTTTGTCTTAACGCATATGTCTAATAAGGCGATATTCAGTACGACTGTGCACTTTATTTATTCAGATTTACTTTTCTGTTGTATCCCGAAAGTCCGAACACTACGCCGCAGACGGCAACAAACAGCAATATCAACGCCGTATTGATGAACATGTCGGTAGCTTTAAGCCAGAACAAATCAGTATATTTCACTCCGTTGACCATGACTGGCTCTGACGAACCAAGCACGAATGTAAGCAACATACTTGCTGCAGTAAGGCCTGTTGTAAGCCAGACGATCTTAGCCGCCGGAATATTGTTGATCGTGTCAGATGTCTTGTCGCGTCCCTTGATGCTTCTGTACACGGCATAAGCCGTAATGCCCACCGTAGCCAGAACAAGCATATAAATAAATACAAGCACAGCATCAGTAAACATAGGAGCATTAAACGTCGGATCTTCATCATACGGAATGTCGTATCCTATTAGGAAGAACGCGCCGAACAGAAGCACAATGACGGCAAGCAGAACATACAGCACACGTGTGGACATCTGCTCTGCCGAAAGTTGTCTAATGCTTTTTAATGAGATGCGCATCATCGTGTAAGTTTATATTTCATTATGATGTCGAGCAGCGTTATGGCCGACTCTTCCATCTGACTCGTTATGTGCTCTATCTTTGAAAGTATGTAATTGTAGAACACCTGCATTATCAGGGCGGCAATAAGTCCGAATATTGTGGTTATCAGCGCCACCTTCATACCGGCAGCAACGATGGTTGGACTGATGTCGCCTGCCATCTGTATCTGCTCAAACGACATGACCATACCGATAACCGTACCGAGAAATCCGAGCGACGGAGCCATGGCTATGAACAGCGTTATCCACGAACATCCCTTCTCAAGGTTAGCAGCCTGCACAGAACCATAAGAAGTTATGCTGCGCTCAACGTCATCCATCGACTCGTCTATGCGCATAAGCCCCTGATAACAGATTGAAGCCACCGGTCCGCGTGTGTTGCGGCAGATGGTCTTTGCCCCTTCAATGTCGCCTTTCATAATAAGAGGCTCCAGGTCGGTCATAAGCTTTTTGGCGTTTATCTCGGATAATGTAAGATAAATTATGCGCTCAATGCAGAACGCAAGACCAAGCACCAGCACCAGTGCCACAAACGACATGAATCCGGCGTTGCCTTCAATATACTTTACCTTCAGTGTTTTATGAAAACCTTCACTCTCCACCGGCATCATCGTAGAGTCAGGCACTTCAGCCATGTCAAGGTCTAGCGAGTCGGCAGGTGCTGACTGCACAGCAGTGTCTTGCTGTTCTTTTGCAGTGTTATCTTCCACAGCTTTCCCTGCAGGAGTTTGTGTTTTGTGCGACTTGGGCTGATCGGCTGCAAGAGTAGACACGGCTTTCGACTTCATCTGCCCGGTTATTTCACCATTCTGAGCAAACGCCGAATGGCCGATAGAAAATGCGAGGATCGTTGTTATTGCAATCTTTGCAATCAGATTACTCATATCTGTTATGAATTAGAAAAACATTAAGCGGAAAGAGGGGGATTCGAACCCCCGAAACGCTTTTAACGTTTACACGCTTTCCAGGCGTGCCTCTTCAGCCACTCGAGCACCTTTCCTTACCTGAACTTCATTTAGTTTACGGGATGCAAAATTATCTTTTTTCCATCTATTTTCATCATAAAATCACATCTTTTTTAGCTTTACGCCGGCATTTTTGATATTTTTAGTTTTTACCGGCTTCCACATGTAATACTGCCACGCATGACATATTCAGACACCCAATGAGAATAAGCGGAAAGAAAGAACGCACCAAACGTCATTCGCATTTATGCCAACAGTATCTATCACACTGAAAACACGCGCTTTACGTTGGCATTTGTAGCCTCAGCCACCTGTTCCTCACTCACTCCGTAACATTCTGCCATACGCTTCAGCACATAAGCCACGTAGGCACTCTCATTACGTTTTCCGCGCATCGGAACCGGAGCCATGTACGGCGAGTCGGTTTCAAGCACAATTCTGTCGAGCGGAACTGTGGGCAATACCTCCGGCAAATGAGACTTCTTGAAAGTCAGCACTCCACCGATGCCGAGTACAAACCTGTCGAACGACAGCAGTTCGGCAGCCTCCTTCTCGTTGCCTGTAAAGCAGTGGAAAACACCTCCCGGCAGTTCCTTCTCATAACTGCGCAACAGACGCACCATTTCGTTCTGTCCCTTCCGGCAATGTATCATCAGCGGCAGCCGATACTCTATCGACCATCTGACCTGCTCCTCAAACGCCAACAGCTGCTCCTGCTCAAACTCACGGCTCCAGTAATAGTCGAGTCCCACCTCGCCTACAGCAATAACCTTGTCGCGGTTGGCATCAAGCACAGGCTTCATTTCTTTCAATACATCCTGCCAGTCGGCTCTTACTTCTTCAGGATGCAGTCCTATCATCGGATAGGCATAGCCGGGATAATGGTCGCACACGGCAAGCACCCTGCTTACCGACGGCATGTCGATAGCCGGTATAAACACCTTGCTCACACCGGCATCCTTTGCTCTCTGTATTGTCTCATCACGGTCGGCATCAAACTCTTCGCCGTCGAGATGTGTATGTGTGTCTATAAAATTCATTCTCCAAACATTTTTTCAATTAAGACATCATTGTCCGTTACGGCTGTAGTGCAAAGAACAGCAGGCATCAGCAAGCCGGCAAACGGCAATGAAAGAACATTCAGCAGAATAGCACCAAAGCTTCAAATCAATATAAATGCTCTTCTTTTCTGCGGTAATAATATATTATACCATATTTGCGGCATTCGGCAAATCTCACCTCAGGCGGCTCATTCTTGAAGTTTTCCTCTATCTGATTCCACAGTTCCAACAGCACGCTGTCTACCTCCGGACGTATTGTCTTCAAAGCCTCAAGAGCCTGAGCGGTGCGGTCTTGCAGACGCTTTTGCTGATCGTTGTTCTCCTTGAATATGTCAAGATGAGTGCTGACCATGCCTATCGTAGGGTTAAATATCGGCCGTCCGCCTTTCTTTATCCGGGCTTTCTCGCCTTCAACAACCTGCGTGCCCCACTTTATCAGACCAGATATGGTCTTAATGTTGGGCAGCGACGTTGTACTCTCATCAAGTCCATACAGCTTGAGGTTCGACTTCTTAATCTCTCCGCGCTCTACCGACATCAAAAGCACCTGCACAAAATGGCTTACATACATCGTGGCATTGCGCTGCAGCTTGTCGCCCTTTCCGGCTCCTCTCAGCTGGGCTGCATAGCTCACCTTATACTGCTCAGAGGCTGTGAGCAGCCTGTCGTATGCCGGCTGCGCACGGTTAAGGGTTTTCCAGTCTATGAAGCGGTTGCGCACGGTGTAGATATCGTTGTTGTCGAGCAATGTCTTCAGTGCCCTCAAACGGGCTGCGTCTGTCTTCGGTAGTCGTCTGTATGGCATTTCTTTTATATCACATAAAAATATTATTAAATAAATCTCACGCCGGCAAAGCCTCTTGCAGGCCCGGCCGGCATCCGCATAATCATCCCGCACAAAGACATGGCGGGGAAAGGAACTAAAGCAGACTGCCGCCTAAGCCTTGCGGCCCATCATGGCATCGGTGTATGCACGGAGCACGCTCTTGCGCTCATCGTCAACACTGACGAGATCGAGATATTTGCGGCTTTGCTCAAAATAGTATTTTATTCTGTCTTCAGCCAGGCGGTCGATACCCAGTTCGTTATATATCGAAGTAACGGCCTTTATCTTCTCCTCAGGATTAAAGTCAGTGGCCGTAATCCATTTAACGAGTTCATTGCGGCGCGCCTCGTCGGCTCTGTTATATGCATTGATGAGCATATATGTCTTTTTGTTGCACAGGATATCGCCACCAATGGCCTTGCCGAAAACCTTCGGGTCGCCATAGACATCAAGATAGTCGTCCTGCAGCTGGAAGGCCAGACCTATCTGCTCGCCAAACTTATACAGATTGTCGGCATCACTCTCTGAAGCTCCGGCCAGCACGGCGCCTATCTTCAGGGCGCATGCCAGCAGCACGCTCGTCTTGAGGCGTATCATCTCTATATACTCTTCCTCAGTAACATCGGTGCGTTTCTCGAAGTCCATGTCATACTGCTGTCCCTCGCCTACCTGCAGAGCCGTCTCTATAAAAGTGTCGAGCACGGGCTTCACCTTGTCGGGTGCGCTCTGCGCCATGCGCTTGAACGCCAGCACATACATGCTGTCGCCTGACAGCACGGCCGTATTGGCGTTCCATTTTACGTGTACGGTCTGGTGGCCGCGCCTCATGGCAGCGTTGTCCATAAGGTCGTCGTGCAGCAGCGTGTAGTTATGATAAATCTCAAGGCCGCAGGCCTGAGACAATATGCTCTCGGGGTCATCCTTATATAAATTGTAGGCCATCAGCACCAGCGACGGGCGTATGCGCTTGCCGCCCATCGACAGCACATACTTAATGGGGTCATAAAGGCTCTGCGGCTTACGTTCGTAAGGCATGTTGTCAAGATACGAGTTAATCTTTTGTAGTATTTCGTTTGCCGTTAACATAGTGATAAAGGTTTTTAAGATTGCAGAATAATTATTACAACTTAAACACGACGGGAATGCAGAAGTACGTGCGGCATGGCTTACCGTGGTCCTCGCCCGGTTTCCATTTCGGCATTATGCGTATCACGCGCAACGCCTCGCGGTCGAGCTCGGGGCTGACCGATTTAACCACCTTCGGACTGCTTATCGTTCCGTCTTTATTTATTATGAACGACACAAGGACCTTGCCCTGTATCTTCTGTTGCTGTGCAATGACAGGATATGAGAGATTCTTGGTGAGCCACTTCATAAACTCCACCATGCCACCGGGAAACTCCGGCAGGCGCTCTATAACCTGAAAGTTGAGAGGATTGTCGTCTTCGTCAACAGCCACAGGCGACAGTGCCGCTGTCTGGCTCTCTGCAGCCTCGCTGCTTCCGGCAGCTCCGGCCTGCGCGTCATTATCGGTGTCTGTGCCGTCATGCTGTTCCACCACGTCGGCAACCTGCTCGTCCACCACCTTCATTTTCTCGGGCACGGCAGCCTTGGGGGCAACCAGAGGGGCGGCAATCATGTTCTTCTGCTGCAGCACAGGCATCATCTCAATGTCTTGCGAAACATCGTCAAGAATATCGTCAGCTACGTCAGTCGACGGGCTTGACGTGGTAAACTCAAGGCAAACCAGAAACAGCGACAGCACTACTATCAGACCTAACAAGAAGCCTGATGCGCGCTGATGTTCCAAGTCGGCCTTATATGATTTCTTAAGTTCCACCTGACCAATGATGATTAATACCTTAGGGCCTGCACATACTAATCTGACTTTTTTGGCGTTATTATCAAGAACAAATGTGCATGACACCTTATTTTCACTCTACAAAAGTAACGTAGATATTTGAAAAAAGGTGTATCTTTGCCGTAAAAATAACAGAAATCGATGAAAAAAACCGTTTTTTTGTTTTTGCTGACGCTTTTTGCCGTTACTGCCGGCGCGCAGGACAGCCAGACCGGATACAACTTTCTGCGTATTCCGGTAAGTGCCCACGCTGCAGCTCTCGGCGGCGAAAACATCACCATAATAGAAGACGACCCTTCGCTGATGTTCAGCAACCCTGCACTGCTTGCATCGGTGAGCGACAAAAGCATTAACCTCAACTTCATGACCTACATGGCGGGCGCAACCACAGCCAGTGCATCGTTCAACCGCATCATAAAGGACAAGGCCTCCGTGGCCGTCATGGCTCAGTATATGGACTACGGAAAGATGAAGGAGACTGACGAGAACAACGTCATAAAAGGCGAGTTTTCGGCCAAGGACATTGCCATAAGCGGAGTGTTCAGCTATATACTGACCGACAAACTGGTGGGCGGCATAACGGCTAAATTCATAAATTCTTATATCGGCGACTACAGCTCGCTGGCCGTGGGCATAGACCTCGGACTCAACTATTATGACCCTGACCGCGAATGGTCGGTGTCGCTCGTGGCAAAGAACCTGGGCGGACAGATAAAGGCCTATGACGAGGAGTACGAGAAGATGCCGTTCGACCTGCAGGCAGGAGTTAGCAAAAGGTTTGCGTCGCTGCCGTTCAGGCTGTCGGCAACGCTGGTTGGACTTACCGACTGGGACTATGGACTGATAAATCACCTCGTGATTGGCGCCGACATCATCCTGTCGCAGCAGATATACCTGGCTGCCGGATATAACTTCAGGCGTGCCGACGAGATGACGATAGGCAGCGGCACCGACGACGAGAGCAGCCACGGAGCGGGATGGTCGTTCGGAGCGGGCCTGCAGCTCGAGCGCTTCAAGCTGCAGCTGGGCTACGGCAAATATCACGTGTCGTCAAACTCGCTGCTCGTAAACGTCAGCTATTCGCTGTAAAGGGCCGCACAGAGACTGCATGCGGCAGACATCAATAAAAGAAAAAATATCAAGAACAAAATAAACAAGACATGAAGAAAATAACAATAGCCATCGACGGTTATTCGTCATGCGGCAAAAGCACTATGGCCAAAGACCTGGCACGTGAGGTGGGATATATCTATGTCGACACGGGCGCAATGTACCGCTCTGTCACGCTCTATGCCATGCGCAACGGCCTGTTTAACGCCGACGGAAGCATCAAAACCGGCGAACTCGAACAGAAGATGGGTGAGATAAACATTTCGTTCAGGCTGAACAGCGAGACCGGCCGGCCGGACACTTACCTCAACGGCGAACTTGTTGAGAAAGACATACGCACAATGGAGGTGTCTGCCCGCGTAAGCCCTATAGCCGCACTGCCGTTTGTAAGAAAGGCCCTCGTTGCCCGGCAGCAGGCCATGGGCAAGGAGAAAGGCATAATAATGGACGGAAGAGACATAGGCACCGTGGTATTCCCCGACGCCGAACTCAAGATATTCGTAACGGCATCGGCCGAAGTGAGGGCGCAGAGACGCTACGACGAACTGAAGGCCAAAGGCATGCCGGCCGACTTTGACGACATACTGAAGAACGTGAAGGAGCGCGACTATATCGACTCTCACCGCGAGGTGTCGCCGCTGCGCAAGGCAGACGACGCCATAGAGCTGGACAACAGCAACATGACCATTGCCGAGCAGAAGGCATGGCTCATGCAGAAGTTTAACGAGGCTGCAGCCGACAGATAAAACATAACACGGGATTATGAAAGCACTGAAAGAGCGCATAATGCGCGACGGAAAATGTTTTGAGGGAGGCATCCTTAAGGTTGACAGCTTTATCAACCATCAGATGGATCCGATATTGATGAAGTCTATCGCAGTGGAGTTTGTCAGACGGTTTGCATCTACCGACATCAACAAGATTATAACCATAGAAGCCAGCGGCATAGCCCCGGCCATAATGACGGGCTATCTGCTTGAGCTGCCGGTGGTGTTTGCCAAGAAGAAAAAGCCGGTAACGATGGAAAACATGCTCACCACGACGGTCTACTCGTTCACAAAGAACCGCAACTATGACATCTGCGTGAGCAAGGACTTTCTGCGCAAAGGCGACCACGTATTGTTCATTGACGACTTTCTGGCCAACGGCAATGCAGCCAAAGGCATAATAGACCTCGTAAACCAAGCCGGAGCCACGCTTGCAGGCATGGGTTTCATCATAGAAAAGGCCTTTCAGCACGGCGGCGAATATCTGCGCAACGCCGGCGTGAGAGTTGAGTCGCTGGCAATAATTGACAGCCTTGACAACTGCGAGATAAAGATAAGATAACACCAAAAAAGAAATATACATAGAAGCATCATGGCGGCGG